>JBCBSO010000884.1:0-500 GCA_039819205.1 Actinomycetota bacterium | reverse complement strand
TGTTCGACGAAGCGCTCGGGATGGTGGTCGCAAGCGGCAATGTCGAGATTTCGCAAGGCGATCGAATCCTCCGCGCCGACCGCGTGACCTACAACCAGCGCACGGACATCGTCACGGCAACCGGCAACATCGTGCTCGCCGAGCCGTCCGGCGAGGTTATCTTTGCCGATTATGCGGAGCTGCAGGGCGACCTCGCAGACGGCTTCGTGCGCGATCTCGGCATTCTGTTCACCGACAACTCCCGCGTTGCGGCCAATGCCGGGCTGCGCCGAGCCGGACGGGTCACCGAGGCCGAGCGCGGGCAGGTGTTCGCGTTCGACGCCAAGGTCGGCGACTTCGTGTTCTCGAAGTGGCGCTACGAGTTCGAGGCGATCGACGAGCACTGCCGGATCTACCGCAAGCACCGCGACATCAGCCTGCCGGTGAGCCTGCGGATGCCGATCGCGAGCACCGCGCCGCCGGTCGCGGCGGTGCCGACCGCGGCGAGCCGACCGAAGGAT
>JBCBSO010000883.1:0-507 GCA_039819205.1 Actinomycetota bacterium | reverse complement strand
CGCGAAGAATCTCCATCAACCGCCACCCTTCCAGCGCCGGATAGGTCTCTATCGCGTCGTCGGAACCGCGTACCCGGACCGTAAACTCGATATCGTCGGCCACGTGGCGATCAGTCCTTTACGCCAAGCTTTTGCTGAAGCGCGCTGGACGATGTCGTGTACTGGAAGCGCAGCTTGCGGTCGGGGTGCACATATCCAAAGGCCGCCTGCGCCATCAGCGCCGCCTCATGGAAACCGGACAGGATCAGCTTCAGCTTTCCCGGATAGTAATTGATATCGCCAATCGCAAAGATCGATGGCGTTGAGGTCTCGAATTTCTCGGTATCCACCGGAATCAGGTTCTCGTTCAGATTCAACCCGAAATCGGCCACCGGTCCCAACTTCATGGTCAATCCATAAAACGGCAGGAAGGCGTCGCAGGCGATGTCGATCTCCTCGCCTTCGGCGGTCTTCAGGGCCACGGCTTCGATCTGCGCGCCGTCGCCCTTCAGACCGGTAATCTGCCCG
>JBCBSO010000882.1:0-507 GCA_039819205.1 Actinomycetota bacterium | reverse complement strand
CCGACTGGGCCGAGGCGATCGTTCGTGTCAACCCCGCAACCGCCTACGTCGAGTTGCTGGATCATCTGGCCCGAGGCGGCGACCTCGCTCGCGAGCTCCTGGTTGCCGGTGCCTGGTCGGTAGGCTTGCTCTTGGTGTTCGGCGCCATTGCCGCCAGAGGGATCCGCGGCAACTGATCGGGCGCGTCCCGCCTGCGTCGACCGCTTGGCGCGTCGCCGAGGCGAGCGGAACGAAGTACCAACTACAGATCGAAGAGTCTGACGACGGCGTGGCGAAGCTGGCGGGATCGCTGGAGAGGCCCCACAGCAAGAACTACCAGTCGACGCACCGCCTGGAGGTCGTGTTCGAAGTCGGCCCCGCCCGCCCCACCGAACTCATCGAGACCGCCAAGACCGACTGGGCCGACTGCCCCTCGCACACCCGCACGACCTACCGGTTGGTGGACGTGGTCGAACACTCGGCGGAGTGGACGGCGAGCTTCTCGCGCGACGCCGAGACATACTTCCG
>JBCBSO010000881.1:0-511 GCA_039819205.1 Actinomycetota bacterium | reverse complement strand
AAAAGCTTGTCGCCCCGCGCCACCGTCGCCCCATCGCTGACATGGCGATTGCCATCATCGACGACAACGGTGTCGAGCGGGCCAGCCACAAGCTGGGCTATGGCTCGAAGCTGCATGTCAGCGATGGGGCGACGGTGGCGCGGGGTGACAAGCTCTTTGAGTGGGATCCCTATACGCTGCCGATCATCGCCTTCCTTCACCAGCAGACGCGAGCCGTAGGGCACCTTGTGGCTGGCCCGGTCGCGGCCCTGCCCGTCGGTGCCCAGAATGTGGTTCCAAGTGCCCCCGTCGGACCAGACCGGCGGCGTCATGACGGAGCGGCTCGACGCATAGGGGTCGTGCGGTGCAATGAGCGGGGCGAAGATGGCGCCGAGCGTTGCGGCCAGCAGGAGCGCCATGGAGATGAGCGCCGCTGGGTCTGTCAGCAGGCGCAGATACCAAGCGCGGCGACCGGTGCGGGTGGGCAAGAAATGAGCACGATCGCCGAAACGCCGGCTCCCGCCCGCACCGG
>JBCBSO010000880.1:0-516 GCA_039819205.1 Actinomycetota bacterium | reverse complement strand
ATCGCCCTTTCCTCCGGGAATTCCCAAGGATCCGCAGGAGGTCATCAGACCGGCGGTCGACGGGACTCTTCGCGCCCTCAATGCCGCCCGTGAAGCGGGGATCCCGCAGGCCGTGGTGACCTCGTCGGTTGCGGCGGTCTGCTATGGCCGAGGAGGCCGCGAAACGCCGTTTACCGAAGACGACTGGACGGATCCCGATGGCGACGACGTCGCGGTCTCGCTGGTCACGTTCTTGGACGAGGAGGGCAACGACCGCTCGGCCGAAGTGACGCTGGATGATTCGACGCCGGGCGAGCTTCTGATCCAGTGGACACCGACGACCGACGGCACGATCAGCGTCGCGGTGCGGGCCGTCGATACGGCGGGCGCGGGCCAGACGCAGACGTTCGACCTGTCGGTGCTTGACAACGCGCCGCCGGTCGTGGGCGATCCGCAATTCCCCAGCGCCTCGGTCGGCACCCCCTACGGACACGACTTCGCGATCACCGATCCTAACCCGGGGGACACGCTCTCCTT
>JBCBSO010000879.1:0-523 GCA_039819205.1 Actinomycetota bacterium | reverse complement strand
ACGCGTTGCAACGCGGCCTGTTCGTGCTCGCCACGACGCCCGACGCGCCGATGCTGCAGCTGGTGCTCGCGGCCGGCCTGGGCCGCCTGGCCACGCCACGCCGGTCGCCCGCCGGCGCCGACCGGGCCGTTGATAGCAGTGGCCTCTCGCGAGAGAATCAGCCGCTCTAGGCGCAGCGCCCCCGGGTCGCACACAGCGCCACGACGGTTCCCTCGCCTCTCCCCGTGCGCCCATGCCCAACAACGGCTCGCAACCGGCCAAACTCGCCCTGGAAGACGGCACGGTTTTCGCCGGTCGCTCGATCGGCGCCGACGGCGAGGTCGACGGCGAGGTCGACGGTGGCGGCCTGATCCTCGCTGCAGCTCTAGCCTCCAGTCCCATCGATCCCGACGCCATCGATCACGCGATCCTCCAAAGCGTCCCGACCGACGCGGTGCTCTCGGACTATGATGTCGTGCATTTCACGCCGTTCGACCCTGTCGGCAAACGAACGGAGGCGGAAGTCCGGCACAAGGACCGTAGT
>JBCBSO010000878.1:0-527 GCA_039819205.1 Actinomycetota bacterium | reverse complement strand
TGCAGGTCGTCGATCACGCGTTCGCTCAGCGCCTCGCCGAGCGCCGTCGCCGCCGCGAGCCGGACCATGGCCGACTCGTCACCGAGCGCGAGCCGCAGCGGCTCCGATGCCGCCCCCGGCTCGAGCCGTGCGAGCGCACCGACCGCGCTGCGACGCACCTGGGGATCGGGATCCTTCAGCAGCTGGACGATCAGCTCTTCGTCCTCGGCCCGACCCACGCGACCGAGCACCGTGGCGACGGCAACGCGTCCCGCGTCCTCGGCGGTCTCGAGCCGTGCGGCGAGCAGACCCACCATCTCGGCCGAGAGGCCGGCGTCGGCATCGGCATCCCAACGCGCGAGCTCGACCAGCGAAGCGACGATGGCCTCGGGCTCTTCGTTCGAGTCTTCGAACTCGCCTTCCTGCGCCGCGCCCTCGAGTCGCTCCGGAGCTTCCAAGCGACCCAGCAGAGCCGCAGATAGACGAGCCGGCGTCGCCGCTTCAAGCACATCCGGTAGCCGGACCGGTAGCCCTGCGCGTCGAGCCCT
>JBCBSO010000877.1:0-527 GCA_039819205.1 Actinomycetota bacterium | reverse complement strand
GGTGGGTCGAACAACGACGCGGTCAACATCGCGTCGTCGGTATCTGGCGGGGCGAACAACTCCGCCGGCGGCGAGCGCACCTCGGTGGCTGGCGGGTTCATGAACCAGGCACTCGGAGAGAACGAGTCGATCGCCGGCGGCGACGGGGTGACCTGCTCGGAGCCCAATGTCGCTCGGGTGTGCGGCGAGTCACCACAGGGGCCGTTGTGATGAGTAACAGCGTGTCGAGTGTCGGTGTGCGCCGGTTGTTGATCGGATGCGTGGTCGTGTCCGGCATCGCCGCCATCATCGGGATGTTGGCGGCGTGGCGGGTGGATGCGGCGCCGGGTGATTCCGATGCGACGTTTGTGCCGACGGCGGGCTGTCGGGCGTTCGACTATCGGCCGGCGCCGAATCAGGTGGGTCCGCGGTCTGAGCCGTTGGGTGCTGGTGAGGTGTTCACGCAGCAGATCACCGGTGGTGTCGGGGAGTGTGTGGGTGAGTTGGCGATCCCGGCTGATGCGGTGGGGGTGGCGATGAACGTCACT
>JBCBSO010000876.1:0-536 GCA_039819205.1 Actinomycetota bacterium | reverse complement strand
GCCGATGGCAGTGCCATCGGCTTCAGCAGTGCCCGTGGCCCGCCCGGTAACCCCAGTTGCCTCGCCAGTTGCAAGTGAGCAGTCGTCAACGGTGCCCGTCGCTCCAATCAAGCCGGCGGCCACATCGGGGGATGGGAATGCCTTTGAATTTTCTAGCGACAAATCACGGGCAGTAAGAAAACCGAAGTCCTCCAACGCGATGTATCACTTGGTTGGAATTGTGGGCGGCGGCTTGGCGGCCGTCCTCGGGCAGCGGGCCGCGGTTGTTGCGGCCGTCGCCGGAGATGTCGATCACCCTGCGCGCGGCGGCGAACGGCGCTTCGGCCAGTTTGGCGGTCGCGAACTCTAGCGCCGCGCCGATCGCCGTGTAGCCGCCCGGCACCGTGCGCGGCGCGGCGGCGATGCGCTCGGCGCCCAGTTCCAGATCGTAGAGCGGCTGGTCACGGTCGCCGGTGTGGTCCTCGATGCCGCCGCCCACCATCCCGGCGTCGATCGCCATGGCGATCGTCTGCGCGACCGTCTCTGGCGCGTCGCCA
>JBCBSO010000875.1:0-536 GCA_039819205.1 Actinomycetota bacterium | reverse complement strand
CTTCTACGTCTGATGATTTTCCTGATGACTCGTCGAATGACTCTTCTTGGTCGCCTTCTTCTTGGTCGTCTTCGAATCACAATTGTTCGGCGCCTGACAATGACTCGTCTTGGTCGCCTTCTTCTTGGTCTTCTTGGTCTGATGATTTTCCTGATGACTCGTCGAATGACTCTTCTTGGTCGCCTTCTTCTTGGACGCCTTCTCCTTGGTCGTCTTCGAATCACAACTCGGCGCCTGATGATGACTCGTCTTGGTCGCCTTCTTCTTGGTCTTCTTCGTCTGATGATTTTCCTGATGACTCGTCGAATGACTCTTCTTGGTCGCCTTCTTCTTGGTCGCCTTCTCCTTGGTCGTCTTCGAATCACAATTGTTCGGCGCCTGACAATGACTCGTCTTGGTCGCCTTCTTCTTGGTCTTCTACGTCTGATGATTTTCCTGATGACTCGTCGAATGACTCTTCTTGGTCGCCTTCTTCTTGGTCGCCTTCTTCTTGGTCGTCTTCGAATCACAATTGTTCGGCGCCTGATAATGACTCG
>JBCBSO010000874.1:0-538 GCA_039819205.1 Actinomycetota bacterium | reverse complement strand
GCCGCTTCGGGGTTCCGTTGTTCCAATCGCTCGAAGACCATCGGCTCGGTGAGCACCGCGAGCGACACGATCGCGAGCTTCGTGTACGTGGAGAAGTTGGCCCACGGGTCCTTTCCCCAGAACTTGACCGCGGTGCCGAACGACTTCTTGAAGCGGGGCACCACACCGCTTGTGTCGACGCTGTAGACCTCGTCGAGCACCAGGTGGCTGAGCGCGCCGAGCCCAACCGCGATCGCCTTGAGGTAGCGGTCGAACACGTTCGACGGGTTGCTCGCCAGGTACGCGAGGCCCGCGAAGATCAGGATCGCGGGGATGCTATGCCACATGCCGCGGTGCACGCTGAACTTGCCGATCAGCTTCGCGCCGAGAAACCGCACGCCGAAGTAGATCGCGGCCGCGAGCAGCACCATCTGGTCGTGCTCGAGCTCGAACTGGCGGAAGCGGTCCATCAGCAGCATCGGCGCGATCGCCGCGGCGAAGGCCATCGACTCGCGGCGGGGGATGCCCGAGTTGCTGTCCACGTCCGGCAGCATGCCCG
>JBCBSO010000873.1:0-555 GCA_039819205.1 Actinomycetota bacterium | reverse complement strand
GTGGGGTCCCCGTCGTTGTCCGCGTCCTCGTCCGGTGTATCTATACCGTCGCCGTCGTCATCCAGGTCCCTGTAGTTGACGTCGTCCGTGCCGTCAGTGTCCGGTAGGTCGTTCGCCGGGTCGTCGATCTCGTCGTTCACGTCGAAGCCGTCATCCACGTCGCTGCCCTCGTAGCCGTCGTCAAGGCCGTCGCCGTCCGTATCGGTGCCCGTATACGCCTGGTCGGGCACACCGTCGAAGTCGAAGTCGTTGCCCTCGTTGTTGTCCGGGACAAGGTCGTTGTCCGTGTCCATGTCAAGGTAGTCCGGATCGTCGGCGCCGTCCGTGTTCACCGGGGTAAGGCCCTCATCGCCGCCACCCTCGTAGGCATCGTCCAGACCGTCGTTGTCGCTATCGTTGCCACTGGGGGGAATATAGCCGTCCGTAGTTTGAGTCTCTACATTATCCGGGATACCGTCGTCATCGCTGTCGATGTCGTCGCCGAAAGCTCTCAAGTCCAGCTGGAAGGCGCCCTGGTCTGTATCGTGATCCTGGTCGGCGATCTGCAGCGTCGGG
>JBCBSO010000872.1:0-570 GCA_039819205.1 Actinomycetota bacterium | reverse complement strand
GTCCGACGCACGGGAACGACGGCGTTCCTCGATAGCGACGCAGCCGCCCGCGCCGCGGCGGACGCGCCGCTCTCGCCGGTTGAGTAGGTTCCGGGCCGATGGCTGCTACCCACGACCCCGATGCCCTGTTCGAACCGCTGCGCCAGCTTCCCGAACCGCCACCGCTGCGCCAGTTGCTGACCGACGATCCGACGCGCGCCGATCGGTACGTGATCCAGGCGGGCGACCTGCGCGTCGACTACTCGAAGCACCGGGTCGACGACACGATCCTTGCGGCACTGCTCGACGTGGCACGAGCGGCGGGGGTCGAGCAGCGACGCGATGCGATGTTCGCCGGCGAGCACATCAACGTCACCGAAGATCGTGCCGTGATGCATGTGGCGCTCCGGGCTCCGTCTGGCGTCTCGATGTACGTCGACGGTCACGACGTTGTGCCCGACGTGCATGCCACGCTCGACAAGATGGCGGCGTTCGCCGAGCGGGTACGCGCCGATGTTGACCACGTGGGTGATTCGCTCGTGGTCAACATCGGCATCGGCGGCTCCGATCTCGGCCCGGCGATGGCCACCA
>JBCBSO010000871.1:0-576 GCA_039819205.1 Actinomycetota bacterium | reverse complement strand
CCGGGTTGCCGTGGTCCTGCAGCGAGATCCGCAGCCCGCCGCTGTGCGACTGGTACGTCGGCGGCTGGTGCCACCAGGTGGTCCCCTTCACCTCGAAGTGGTTCTGCAGCAGCACGCCGTTGTGGATCACGGTCACGCAGGCCGGCGACTTCAGCGTCCCGTCGTCGTGGAACCGCGGCTGGGTCCACACGATGTCGTAGGTGTTCCACTCGCCCGGCGGCCGCATCGCGTTGACCATCGGCGGCGACTGCTTGTAGACCGCGGCCGCCTGGCCCTCGGGGTAGGTCTTATTGTCGTACGAGTCGAGCACCTGGACCTCGTACTTGCCCATCAAGAACACGCCGCTGTTGCCCCGCCCCTGCCCGCTCCCCTTGGCCGGCGTGGGGGCCGACCATTCTAGGTGCAGTTGGCAGTCGCCGAAGTGCTGCTTGGTCTGCACGTAGCCCTTGCCCGCCACCATCGCGCCGTCCTCGACGCTCCACGCGTCGCCGTTCTGCCAGGCCGACAGGTCGGTCCCGTCGAACAGCACGACCGCGTCCGACGGCGGCGCGTCGTCGGTCGCGCCGGGCTGCACGA
>JBCBSO010000870.1:0-578 GCA_039819205.1 Actinomycetota bacterium | reverse complement strand
CTCCAAAAACTCGGAGCCGCCGCGGAAGACTTGCCGGGTGATTTTGTTTCACTGAATAACAATGATGAGCTGTAGACTTCACTCTCAGTCGATACTTCATAAATCAGCTCATCATTGTTATTCAGTGAAACAAAATCACCCGGCAAGTCTTCCGCGGCGGCTCCGAGTTTTTGGAGTTTATCCGGGGCATCGGTGCCAAGCCTGGTCACGACCGTCCCGTTGTTATTGAGGGCCAGGATGGCTCCAATACTCTCGGTCGAACCTAGATCAATGATGGCGTAATGCGACTCGGGCAGCGCGGGAAACGTAAAGTTACCGTCATAGCCGATGGCGTCGTCGGCGTCGTCGACGCCGTCGTCGTCGGAGTCGACGACGTCAGGCTTGGTGCCGCGCTTGGCTTCGAGCTGGTTGATGAGGCCATCTTCGTCGAGGTCCTTATTCGGCTGGTTGGACTCAGGCGGCGAGTCGCCCGCAAAGGCCACCGGGAGCGGCGCGAGGAAGGCGGCGATCGCGAGCGAGGCGATCAGAAAGGTAAAGCTTGGGCGTTTCATTCGGGAGTGTTGTTGCGTGAACCCACG
>JBCBSO010000869.1:0-583 GCA_039819205.1 Actinomycetota bacterium | reverse complement strand
GACATCGTCACGGGCCAGCAGGCGTGGTGTCAGCTGTTCAGCGAGCCGGGCGCCGGTTCTGATCTCGCCGGTCTGGCGTGCCGCGCCGAACTCGACGGCGAAGAGTGGATCGTCAATGGTCAGAAGGTGTGGACCTCAGCAGGCCACATGGCCGACGTGGGCATGTTGATCGCTCGCACCAACCCAACCGCTCCGAAGCACCGCGGCATCTCGTGGATGGCGATCGACATGGACCAACCCGGCGTCGAGATCCGTCCGTTGCGCGAGCTCACCGGGCATGCACTCTTCAACGAGGTGTTCCTCACCGACGCTCGCGTGCGCGCCGATGCCGTGATCGGCGACGTCAACGACGGCTGGCGGGTCGCCAACACCACCTTGCAGAACGAGCGCGCTGGCCTCGGCGCTGGCGGCGGCGGCGCCGCCACTGGGGCGCTGCCCGGCACGATCGCCGGACAACTCGATCGGCGCGTTGGCGACCTCGTCGGCGGAGCGGCCCCACGCCGCCCACAAACCGGCGCAGCGCGACGCTCGCAGTCGAAGATGTATGCAGGGTTGTCGCCGAGGTCGCGGCTGCGCGCCAACC
>JBCBSO010000868.1:0-591 GCA_039819205.1 Actinomycetota bacterium | reverse complement strand
TCCGGGATGAGTTCGGACACCCGCAGCCTGAAATCGCTGCGAAGTTCGTGCTCGACCTGTTGGGCTCGCTCATCTCGACGCGGCTCGACGAGCTCTTGCTGCACCTCGCCGAGACCGGCGACTTCGACAACGCCATCGAGCCGCAGTTAATCCGCATCGGACGCCTGCGCATCGCTTCGCAAGACCCCGCCCTCCCTGCGGAAGAACGGCTCGAACGCTTCGACGAAGCTCGGCGTGAACTGCAAGCTCTCATCGACGACCCCGAGACCAACGGCCACCCGCTGCGTCCGGTGTGGCGGACCGACCTCGCCGAGATGTTGCTGACCACTTACCTCGACGGGTTCCACCGCTCGGCCGGGTTGTTCGTCGAGTTCGGCGTGCCGACCAACGCACAGCGCGCCGCCTTCGACGAGGCCGTGCCGTTGGCGTGGCGGATGATGGAAGCAGCCGACACCGAGTTCCGCGACCTCGAAAACATGCTCGGCCACAACCAGGACCTCCGCGACGAACTCGAACGGTCGCTGGTCTACTACCGCATCTTCGACGAATACCGCGACCAGAAGTCGGCGTGGTTCACCGCGCGTTCGGCCT
>JBCBSO010000867.1:0-594 GCA_039819205.1 Actinomycetota bacterium | reverse complement strand
ATCCACCGTCGCATCACCAGGCCCCGACCGCGTCTCCAACAACCGCGCCGGCACCAACGCCTCATACGACGAACCATCGGGCACGTAGCCGACGACGTCAGCGACCACATGGGTCGGACCAAACGAATAGATACACACCGTCCCCTCCGCCGACACCTTCGCAATCACCTCATTCGGCGTCGTGTGATCACCAAAGTTCAAACTCGATGCCAACGGCCGCTCCCCACACGGAAACACCGTCAAGAACCCCAACCCCGCAGGCACCGCCGCCGTGAAATTCAACACCACCGCCGACACACCCGACGCCGGCACACCACCTCGCCCCGTCACATCCAACTCGATCACATCACCACGCACCATCGCACCACCACCCGCAAACCGGCCATCCACCGTCGCATCACCAGGCCCCGACCGCGTCTCCAACAACCGCGCCGGCACCAACGGCACGATGAACGGAACCGGATCGGGGTCGGGGTCGGCATCTGGATCTGGATCCGGGTCGGGATCCGGATCGGGGTCGGCGCTGCGGACGGTGACGGTCGACGTCGAGGTGGTGCAGCGCCCGCCGCTGTCGCACACCTCGAACTCCACGGC
>JBCBSO010000866.1:0-597 GCA_039819205.1 Actinomycetota bacterium | reverse complement strand
GCTCTTGCCGCTGACCTCGGTGAGATAGGTGGAGAGCGCGTCGAAGTCCTCAACAAGACGCGGTGTCGCGTCGCGATCCGACGGCGCAGACTGCGCCTTGCCGCTTGCGTTTGGCGGCGGCGTGGTCGCGTTGCTCGCTGCGCCGTTGACGCGCATGGCGCTTTCGCGAGCGTCAGCGCCGTCTCCGCCGCCGGCGGTCTTCCGTTTTGGCTGCGGCTTCCGCGCGGCGGGGCTTGCGGCGCTCTTTGCGCCTGTCTTCTTCGCAGGCCGTTTTCTCGGCGTCGACGCCTTTTTGGCGGACGCCGTTGAGGCCGCTCGCTTCTTCGTCCCGACGCCATTCGCGGTGGTCTTCTTGTTCGGCGCCGGCGTCTTCGCGTCGGCGCTTGAACCGCTTGCCGATTTGGCGCCCGGGCGTTTCGCGGTAGACTTCTTTTTCGTCGCCTTCTTGCGAGGCGGATTGGTCGACGTTTCCGTCGCCTCGTCACCGATATCGGTCGCCGGAGTCGAATCTTCCGCTTGCGTCATGTCATAGACCGCTGGTTAGGTGGACGAAGATTGCAGTATAGGTCTTCGCCCGATGGGCTCAAAACGCTTTAT
>JBCBSO010000865.1:0-622 GCA_039819205.1 Actinomycetota bacterium | reverse complement strand
CACACCGGTGCACACCGCCGACCTCCCACCGACGCCGGTGCGCGACCGCAACATCCCCGCCACCGCGTGGATCGAGGCGCCCGACGAGTTGCGCTCACTCGGCACCGATCTCCCGGGCACACCCATCGCCGAGTACAAGCGCCGGATCGGGCCATGGCTCCTCTGGCGTGCCGGGCCCGCCAAGGGCGCCGACGCCCGATACTGGGCGGCCCTCGCCGACGAACTCGACGTCGCCTTCACGCTGCGTCTGTTCCCCGACGGATCGGCGTCGGGGACCGGCCCGAGCGGCACCACCCACAACCGCTTCCGCGCCTGGAAAGAAGACCTGCGCGACCACGACCGGTGAGCGAAACCGCAACATACGTGGGTCTGGCTCACCGGTAGCAGTCCGCGCCCCCACCGATGAGCGAAACCCGAGCATCTGTGCGTTTGGCTCATCGGAGGTCGACTCGGGAGCGATGAGCGAAACCACGCGATGGGTGGGTTTGGCTCATCGGTGCGGGGCCGGGCGGGAGGTGCGCCGATCTACGCTGAGCGGGTGACCGAAGCGTTCTTTCCGGACATCGACACGATCCGCTGCGAGGGGCCCGACAGCGACAACGCGCTGGCGTTTTGTTGGTAC
>JBCBSO010000864.1:0-677 GCA_039819205.1 Actinomycetota bacterium | reverse complement strand
GCTCGACAAGTCCGGCGCGGATTCGCTGCTGAGCGGCGTCTCGATCGTGGCCGGCCATCGGTTCGAAGCGCGCCCGGAACAGCGCCGTGAGGTCGGCCGCGATCGACGGGTTCTCGATCACCGCCCGCTCGATGTACGCCGGGCTGAAGGCGAACGCCGCCTGGCGGAGGTACCGGTGATACAGCCGCAGCACCGCAACCTCACGTCGGGTCATCCCGGCGGTGAGAATCAGCCGATTGAGGTCGTCGGCCTCGAGTTCTCCGTTGACGAGATCGACGAAGGCGGCCTGCACTTCGGCGTGCTGGCGTTCGCTGACCGTGTCGACCACCGTGCGTACGCCAACGTCGTACACGTAGACCGTGCCACGCGATGTCGGGAACACCGCCGGATGCTCATCGATCGCGGCAAGTCCAAGGTGGGCGAGCAACGGGACGAGTTCGGCGATCGTCACCGAGTGATTGCGTAGAAAGATGCGGAACCGCCACTCGTCGTCGGCTGCGTCGACGTGCCGACCGAACGACGTGCGGATCGCGCCGGCCGACGCGGCGTCGGCATCGATCAAACGGGCCACGTTCAGCAAGTCGTCGATCGCCGCGGCGGGTTGCGTCCGCGCCTGGTACTCGGCCGGGACCGAGCCGCCGATCAGACCGAACAGCCGTCGCGCCTCGATCTCGCCG
>JBCBSO010000863.1:0-736 GCA_039819205.1 Actinomycetota bacterium | reverse complement strand
GATCGGGCTCGGCAGGCGCAGCGGCGTCGGGTGGAGCGGTCATGCACCAGCTCATCGGCCAGATTCGTGGCGAACTTGAGTCGTCCGCAGCGTTCGGTCGGCGTACCCTGCGACCGTGATGTCGCTCGTACTGATCCGCCACGGAGAGTCGAACGTGACCGTCCAGCGGACGATCGGCGGCCACCGCACGTGTTCGGGCTTGTCGCCCCTCGGCCGTCAACAGGCGGAACGGTTACGCGACCGGTTGGCCTCGACCGACGAACTCTCCGCCGCGCGGTTGGTGAGCAGCGGGTTTCCACGGGCGCGCGAGACCGCAGAGATCATCGCCCCGGCGGTCGGCGCGGCCGAGATCGAGATCATCGCCGGGTTCGGCGAACACGACCCCGGCCCGGAGATCGACGGGATGAGCTTCGATGGCTACGTGGAGCGGTTCGGTCGGCCGAATTGGTCCGGCGACCCGCACCACAATGTGTTCCCCGGCGGTGAGACGACAGCGGCTTTTCATCTGCGCGTCGGCGCAGCACTGTCGGCATTGGTTCGTTCGATGGACGACAGCCGAACGATCGTGTGCTGCCATGGGGGCGTGATCGATGCTGCGTTCCGAGCGCTGCTGCGGACCGCGCCCACGGGCGGGTTCGAATTGCAGACACTGAACACGTCCATCACCGAGTTCGCGCCAACCGGGTCGAGCGATGACGGGATCGGCGCCACGTGGCGACTGGTGAGGTACAACGAT
>JBCBSO010000862.1:0-762 GCA_039819205.1 Actinomycetota bacterium | reverse complement strand
ACCACCCCGACGGAAACGCAAAACAGTGCGATTGGGAAAACAGATACAACACTAGATCACCTCCCAATGATAACATTCTAGATTTCTCTGTGAATTCCCCATGTGCCAAGATCTCTTCGGGGAAGGGTGAAGTTGACCGTCCTTAGACCGCCCGCTCTCCATACACGTGTGCGGTGGAGAAGATAAACGCAAAGCCGACAACAACAACGACGACGACGACGACGACGACGACGACGACGACGACAGCAACAGCAACAGCAACAGCAACAGCAACAGGAACGACAGCGGCAAGAACGTGGAGGAGGAGGAGGAGGATGCGGGTAAGGGACGAAGGTTGGAGTTGAGAGGTGGAGGAGTATGCACCAATTGTGTGGGTACACGCACGCGACGCTTGCGCAGCGGTACCAGCAGCGGTGACGGCGGCGCCGGCAGCAGCGGTGACAGCCGCACTAGCAACCGCAAGAGGAACGTCCTCCACACCAGGTATGTCCGTCTGCATGTATGAAGAGCGTAGTGGCTGTTAGGGGAGCTGCTCAGAGCAGCGGAGCGTTTGTTTGAGCAGAGGTGGCTCTGGATAGGGAGACAGAGTGGCAGCTCCAACGAGAAGAACAACGACGGCGCCAACAACAAGAACAACGACAGCAGCGGCAGCGGTGCTACTTGTGTCATCTGTTAACTGTCGGCGACGTTAGTAGAGAATCAGGCGTTGCCGTTGTTCTTCTCGTTGGAGCTGCCACTCTGTCTCCCTATCCAGAGCCACCT
>JBCBSO010000861.1:0-785 GCA_039819205.1 Actinomycetota bacterium | reverse complement strand
GACTGCGGTCGAGTGCCGAAGCGACGACGTGGGCACACCCCGGCGGCGTGCGGCACACGACGATGTTGCCCGACACCGACACCTCGGCGACCCACTCGCCCATCACGCGGCGCAGCTGGTCGACCGGCGCAAGCCGGTCTGGTTCGTACTCGGGAATCGCGTACACCGTTGCGCCACCGGGCACGCGCACCTTGACAGCACCAAGCTCGTCGAGATCACGCGACACCGTCGCTTGGGTGGCATCGATCGCCTCGGCGGCGAGTAGCTCGATCAGCTCGGGTTGGCTCGTCACCTGGTGATCGCCGATCAACCGCGTGATCAACGCCTGACGTTGCACTTTGGTCGTCATGGCGCCGGCACTCCCATCAGCATGGCCAATGCGCCGCGGGCGGCGTGCATCCGGTTGTGCGCCTGCGCGATAACGAGCGAACGTTCTCCGTCGATCACTCCTGCGCTGACCTCCAGTCCCCGATAGGCGGGCAAACAATGCAGGAACACGGCGCCGTCGGCCGCCCCGGCCATCAATGTGTCGTCGACGGTCCACCCCGCGAACGCGGCCCGGCGCTCCTCACGATCGGTCTCTTGGCCCATCGAGACCCACGTGTCGGTGTGCACCGCATCGGCCCCCTCGACGGTCTCTTGGGGGGTCTTGTGTGTCGTCACTGACGCGGTGCCGAGCCCACGCACTCGTTCGAGATCGACAGGGTCCGGCAGGTAGCCCCGGGGTCCGCCGATTCGCACGTTGGCGCCGAGCAGCACGCACACCTCGGCCAACGAGCGGGCGA
>JBCBSO010000860.1:0-902 GCA_039819205.1 Actinomycetota bacterium | reverse complement strand
CATCCAAGTCCTCGTCGACTACCAGACCCTGATCAACGGGCTACACGAACACGGCATCGCCGAAACCATCGACGGTGTCCACCTCCCAGTGTCGGCCATCCGGCGCATGTGCTGTGACGCCAACATCATCCCCACCGTCCTCGACGGCGAGGGTCGGGTCCTCGACGTCGGTCGCGCGAAACGTACGGCGACTACAGAACAGCGTCAGGCACTCGCGGCAATGCACGCCACGTGTGCCCACCCGAACTGCAACATGCCGTTCAACGCCTGCCGCATCCATCACCTCGACTGGTGGACTCGCGACCTTGGGCCGACAGATCTGGACAATCTGGTCCCGCTGTGCGAACACCACCACCACGAGGTGCACGAAGGCGGCTGGGGCCTCACCATGACCCCCGACCGAGTCGCCACCTGGACCCGACCCGACAACACCGTGTACTGGACCGGATCAACCATCGACCGGCACCAACCCGCCGCATAGCCACGGGCGGGTACACCCGCCGTCGTTACGTTCGGCTGATGCCGGCGCCGACCGCAGCCAGGCGGCCAACGAGATCGTCGTAGCCGCGGTCGATGTGGCGCACCCCACCGATGGAGGTCTCGCCCTCGGCGGCAAGACCGGCAACAACCATTGCTGCCCCGGCACGAATGTCGTGGGCGCGCACCGGCGCGCCCGAGAGTCGGGGCACACCGCGGACCACGGCGTGATGGCCACTCGTGCGGACATCGGCGCCGAGCCGCTGCAGTTCCTCGACGTAGCGGAACCGTCCGGGGTAGAGGTTCTCGGTAACGATGCCCACGCCGTCGGCCACCGCCAGCATCGTGATGGCCACGGTCAAGGCGACGCCGAGCACGAGCTTCAAGTCGGCCGCGAGCGCCGCGCGGAACGCCGCCGGCAGCGT
>JBCBSO010000859.1:0-967 GCA_039819205.1 Actinomycetota bacterium | reverse complement strand
CAGAAGGTCGAGGCGGTAGCGCATCAACACGTCGTAGTCGGGCTCGTCGCGGGTTGTGCGCCGCAACCCGTCGATTCCCGAGCGGTCGGCGACGGCGATCCAGATCTCCGGAATCAGCACACCCTCGAGGTCGAGGGTGACGATCGTCTGGCGCGGTTCGCCATGCACGGCGCCAGCATCGCGTGTGCCCGTCGAACGCGCGAAAACCGTCGTGCGTCTGAGTGGTCCGTTAGTGGTCGATCTCGGTGACCTCGACCGGCGGGCGTTCGGGCGCCGCACACGACTGCGTGGCCCACCCGAGGTAGATCATGCCGACGAGGCGATCGTCATCCGCGAACCCGCACAGTTCGAGGACCGTTGGCGGCTGCGCAAGGGCGGGCGTCGACCAGAACGTCGCCAACCCGAGCGTGGTTGCCCCGAGCAGCAGGTTTTGGATGCCGGCCGCAACCGCATCGCGATTCTCGGCGTGCAGCATCTCGTTGTCGTGGGCGGCGCAACCGACGACAAGCACGGCCGGCGTCCGCAGGTACTTCGTGGCGGTTTTGGCGCGTTTGCTGTCGTCGCCGAAGTCGGCATTCACCATGTCGGCGACCATCGCCGCGCCAAGGCGCGACCGGCCGTCGCCGGTGAACAGCGCAAAGCGCCATGGCCACGTGCGCTTGTGGTTCGGTGCCCACGTCGCAAGTTGGCACAGCTCGTTGACCAGCGCGGCCGGCACCGCGCGGTCGGGGTCGACGACCATCGACGTGCGTCGCTGTGTGGCGAGGGCGGCAAACGTCTCGTACGACGGCAGCGTCGTGGTCAGCTCGTTGTTTCGCTCGAGCATCGTGTCCTCGACGGCCGGCTGATCCACGCCTCCCAGCATGTCAGCCGCTCCGTCGTGGAGTCATGTCGGCGACGAGCCGAGTCACGCCGTGGCCCAGATCAGCACCTCGGCACCGTCGTCACCGGCGGCTTCCGGTTCACC
>JBCBSO010000858.1:0-995 GCA_039819205.1 Actinomycetota bacterium | reverse complement strand
CAACTACGGAGTCACGGTGTCGTTGCAGATCAAAGTGTGTTGACGTGTGACAGCTGGGGTCAGACCCCTCGTGTCACCGGTGTGACAGAAGGGGTCTGACCCCAGCTGTCACACCGACGTTCAGCGGCGGTCTTGGAGGAAGCGGAAGTGACTGCGGGTCGAGGCGACGTGGGCCGGGTCGAGGTCGGCGAACAGCATCGTTTCGCCGCCAGCACCGGAGGCGAGAATCTCGCCGAGCGGGTCGATGATCGCGCTGTCGCCCACGTAGTCGAGACCGCCGCCGCTGCCGACCCGGTTGACGCCAACCACGTAGGCCTGGTTCTCGATCGCCCGGGCCCGCAGCAGCGTCGACCAGTGCAGCCGACGCTTGGCCGGCCAGTTGGCAACCACGAGGTACGCGTCGGTCTCGCCAGCGAGCGCCCAGAACTCGTCGGCGAACCGCAGGTCGTAACACACGAACAAGCTGACGCGCAGCCCGTCGATGTCCACCGTGACGAAGTCGGTACCCGGGCGCACGTAGCGCTGCTCGTCGGCGTGCGAGAACGGGTGGATCTTACGGTAGCGGTGGACCTCACCGTCCGGGCCGGCGAGGACGAACACATTCGATGGGCGTTGATCGTCGGGGGTCGCGTCGCTTCCGATCTCGGGACATGAGCCGCCGACCCATACCCCGTGCTCGGCAGCCATGCGCGCGAGGAACGTCGCCGACGGCCCACCTTCGGGCTCGCCGATACCGGGACTGTCGAACGAGAACCCGGTGGAGAACGTTTCGGTCACGAGCACGACACGAGCCCCGCCAACTGCGGCCGCCCCAATGCGCGGCGCGAGGGCGGCGAAGTTGGCCTCGCGGTCATGCCACACGATGTCGTGCTGAATCGCGGCGACGCGCACGGTCATGTCGACACCTCGGCACCGAAGGCATCACGCAGCCGGCGCGCCGCATCGTCGATCACGTCGAGCTGTTTACAGCATGCGAAGCGCACGAGATGCCGACC
>JBCBSO010000857.1:0-1065 GCA_039819205.1 Actinomycetota bacterium | reverse complement strand
GTGGATATTCATGACTTGCGCCCCTTTCTCGGGCTTAGAGCTTCACGGCTTCGCAAAGCTCTTTCACGGCGGCAACGGACTTGTCGAAGTCTGCCTGCTCGCCGGCATCGAGCTCGATCTCGACAATCCGCTCGACTCCGCCGGCGCCGATCACCACCGGCACGCCGACATAGATGTCGCTCACCCCGTACTGCCCGGTGAGGTGAGCGGCGCAGGGCAACACCCGCTTCTTGTCCAGGAGATAGCTCTCGGCCATGGCGATGGCCGAGGCGGCCGGTGCGTAGAAAGCCGAGCCGGTCTTCAAAAGGGCGACGATCTCACCCCCGCCGCCGCGGGTACGCTTGACGATCGCATCGATCTTATCCTGGGTGGTCCAGCCCATCTTGACGAGGTCCGGCAAGGGAATGCCGGCGACGCTCGAGTAGCGGACCGACGGCACCATCGTGTCGCCGTGGCCGCCGAGCACGAAGGCCGAGACATCCTCGACCGAGACGCCGAACTCCTCGGCGAGAAAACAACGAAAGCGGGCGCTGTCGAGCACGCCGGCCATGCCGACCACCTTCTCCGGCGGCAGGCCCGAGACCTTCTGCATCACCCAAACCATCGCGTCCAACGGGTTGGTGACGACGATGACGAACGCATCCGGGCAATGCTGCTTGATCGCCTCACCGACGCTCTTCATCACCCCGGCATTGGTCGAGATCAGATCGTCACGGCTCATCCCGGGCTTGCGCGGGATGCCGGCTGTGACGATCACGACGTCGGCACCGGCAATCACCGAGTAGTCGCTGCCGCCTGCGAGCTTCGCGTCGAACCCTTCGACCGGGGCGGTTTGCGCGAGATCCAACGCTTTGCCGGCCGGCATGCCCTCGGCGATATCGAAGAGCACGACGTCACCCAAGTTCTTGAGCCCGGCCAACAGCGCCAGCGTGCCGCCGATCTGTCCCGCTCCGACAAGTGCGATTTTGTTGCGCGCCATGATGGCAGAAGCTCCCCCTCTCCTGATGGACCACTGAATGCTGCAGTGTACTTATCGATTGACACGCAGCGCTTCAACCCGAGCAG
>JBCBSO010000856.1:0-1130 GCA_039819205.1 Actinomycetota bacterium | reverse complement strand
CAGCATGTGGCTCACGCCCACAACCGGCTCAAGTTCGGGACGCTGGTCGATCCCAGCGGGATCAAGGTCGTTCGCTCGGAGGCCTGACCCTCACGTCGGCGGGTTGCCGCCGCACGATCGCCAAATCAAGGCCGCGGTGCGGCGCGCCCAATCGTTCGGCACGGCGGCTGCGGCGAGCGCCATGCTGTACCACGAGCCGGTAGCGAATGTGCCCGCGATCGCCAGGTCGGCGTCGGCGTCGAGTTCGCCCGCATCGACCGCGTCAGCGAGCAGCCCTCGGAGACGGGCCCGGCGAGGCGCGACCACGTCGTCGAGATACCGCTGGCGGATGGCGTCGTCGACACCGTCGGTCAGCATCAGACCCGCAACGGGGAGCGACCCGGCAGCGGTGATGCAGTGCCGGAAGTGTTCGAGTTCGGCGACGAAGTCGTCAAACGGCGCACCGCTCAGCTCCGGGGGGTCCACACGTGCCAGCTCGGCGATTGCGTCGACGACGAGCGCCGCCTTGTCCGGCCAGCGACGGTAGATCGCTGGTCGCGTCGTGCCGGCGGCCTCGGCGATCGAGGCGAGCGACAGCCCGGCGTACCCGTCGCGCGCCAGCTGACGCAGTGTCTCGTCGAGGACCGCCGTATCGATCGAGTGATCGCGCGGACGACCCACGGTCGCCCGTTGCGTATCGGTCGTTGCTGGCGGCACAGGACGAGCGTAGCGAATTTCGTGACATCAGTGAATTGCAATTCGGCGAGCGGGTCGTTAACGTCTTTATCAATACACACCAGTTACGTATCTATACGTACCGTGCTGCACACCACCCTCTCGACCACACCCTTTCGACCACACCCTTTCGACCACACCCTTTCGACCACACCCTTTCGACAAGGAGTAGCGATGCCCGCCACGATCGACACCCACGGAACCCCCCGGCGAGTCCTGGTACTCGCCTCGAACCCATCCACGTCCACCCAGACCGGATGGCCCATCGGCTTCTGGTGGGCCGAGCTGACCCACCCGTACCACGAGTTCACCGAAGCCGGCTACGAGGTCACGATCGCCAGCCCCGATGGCGGCGCCCTCCAAGGCGACGGGTTCTCCGACCCGAGTGACGAGTCGGGGTACTCGGCCCACGATCT
>JBCBSO010000855.1:0-1171 GCA_039819205.1 Actinomycetota bacterium | reverse complement strand
ACGCCACGGGGCTCGAACAGCGCGCGAAAAGCGTCGTCGTTCGGTCGATCGCGCGTCACGGTGGTCGCAGCTCGGGGCGGCCCGGTCTCGACGAGCGCGTCCACCGCCACCAACCGTCCGTCGGCTTGCACGATGAGCGGGTTGAGATCGACGCTGCGAACGTCGGGGCGAACCTCGGCGAGTTCGCCGAGACCGATCAGCACGTCGGCGAGTTGCTGGCGATCGACGGCCGCTTCGCCACGAAACGCATCGAGCAACGCTGCCGTACGCAGATCGGCGATCATCTCGGCAGCGTCGTCGGCGCCGACCGGCGCCGGCCGGAAGACCACGTCGGCCACCGCCTCGGCGAGGATGCCACCTAGCCCGAGCATCACCGTTGGCCCGAACACGGGGTCGTCGAGCAGCCCGACGATCAACTCGCGACTGCCCCGGATCATCGGCGCGACCAGCAGCGAGACGTCACCGTCGTCAGGCGTGGCGGCACCGAGCAGGTCAGCGCCCGCAGCGCGCACATCGGCGGCGCTGGTCAGGCCAAGACGCACGAGGCCGCGCTCGGTCTTGTGCGCGATCTGGTCGCCGTTGAGCTTGACGACAACCGGATACCCCACGTCGTCGGCAGCAGACGCGGCGGCCTCGGCCGTGTCGACGATGCGTTCGGCCGCGATCGGCACGCCGTGCTCGCTGAGCAGGAGTTTCGAGTCGGCTTCGGAGAGGGTGGGCACGACCGCAAACCGTATCGGCCACCCGCCCGCACTCGGTGGCACCTACATCAGGTGTAGCGCTGCGTGTTAGCTGCGCGGTGCGGCGACGTTGTACGTCAGCACGCTGCGCCCGAGCAGACGACCCGAGTCGGCTGAGTACGCCTCGCTCTCGCAAAACACAACGGATCGGCCGCGCTTGACCACCCAGCCCTCGGCCACGGCATCCTCGTCGCGGTTGGCGCCGATGAACTGCACGTGCATGTCCACTGTGGAGTAGCGCGCATCGGCCGGCAACACCGAGCCGACGGCGGGCACCATCACCGCGTCGAGGAGCGAGGCCACGGCGCCACCGTGCACCATGCCGCCGCCTTGCAGCAGCTCGGGCTTGAACGGCAACCGCATCCGGCAGTAGTCGACGCGCACTTCCTCCACTACGCATCCGAGGAGGCCCGGGTAGTACGTCGCTTGCC
>JBCBSO010000854.1:0-1306 GCA_039819205.1 Actinomycetota bacterium | reverse complement strand
CGAGGCCGCTCGTGACCGGAGATCCGATCTCCGAGACGTTTGGCGCGCGCACCGCCTGCTGCTGCATGGCGCGGATCAGCAGCGAGTCGATCGGACGCCAGCTGATGCCGGCTTTCCACGTGTCGTTCGAACCGACGTGGCTGTAGTCGGATGCACGCCAGCCGACCTCGAGCGCCAGCGATTCGATGCCGGTGACGCCATCTACGAGCGGCATGAAGCCTTCGAAGAAGAACTCGTTGACGTCAAACCCGGCGCCGACGGGCAGGCGGTTGCCGCCAGCACCACCGAGACAGCTTTCGGGAAGGAGTCTCCAGCACTCGTCCGGCGTGGTCTGGCCACTTTCCTCGCGGAACTCGTAGCCAAGGCTCACTGCCAGCGGCGATGCCGCGGTCGGCAGCGTCACAGCATCGATCGGGCCGGTGACCGAGCCGGTGATGATGGTCTGCTTGTACTTCTCGTCCTCGATGGCCGAGGCGCTGTTGGCCGCGATCATTGCCGGCGTGATCGAGCCGAAGCCGCCGAACAGATTGATCGGCACACAGCCTGCAGAGGGATTGTCACCAAGGCAGGTCACGCCATCCGCAGTGCGAATCGATTCCTCAATCGCATCGACGTTGGTGTAGCCTGCGGAGATGTTCGAGCGATCCGACTCGCCGCGCTGGAATGACACATCGTAATCGAAGTCGGCGAACAGGTTGCCGCGCGCACCGACGGTGGCCTGGAACATGTTGGCGTTGAACACCGTCGATGCGATTACCAAACTCGACCGTGCGGCGACGGTAGGAGATGCTGAGATCATCTCCCTCGTCGACGACGCCGTCGCCGTTGGTGTCACGCCAGTTGACGAAACTCGGACTCTCCGGATCGGTGTTGGCGCCACCGCAGGTAACATCAGCACACACTGTGTTGGCTGCGACGCCCGCGTTCGCGGCGGCGAGGATCGTGGTGCGTGCGCTATCGCTCATCAACGGGTTGTTCATGTTCGTGAAGAAGTTGAATCCGAAGATGCCCGACGGCGCGACCTGCTGGGTCACGTTGATCGACGAATAGCGGAAGCTGCCGTAGGCCTCGAGCTTTTCGCTGACCTCGACGCGACCGATCGCCATACCGCCCCAACGTTGCTGCGGGGTCTGGTACAGGTTCAGCGGGTTGAAGTTGAACACGCTGCAGTCGTCACCGAGCGTGCCGTCGTCGCGGAACTGGCCGAGCGCTGGACCGCCGGCGATGGAGACCCGCGTCGGCACGGTCGTTGTCGAACCGCCTTCGGCAACCGCGCCCGGACCGCCACAGCCCGCGGGTGCGGGCG
>JBCBSO010000853.1:0-1314 GCA_039819205.1 Actinomycetota bacterium | reverse complement strand
CGTGACCACCGCTCCGGCGCCGGCGCTCACCCGGCGACAAGCCTACGACCGGGCGCGTCGGCGCCGGGCGGTGATCACGTCAGCTACCGGTGGTGATGAACGGCACGTCGGTGTTCTCCGACAGCCACTCGTTGGTCAGCGCCTCCAGCTCACCGGAGTCGGTGAGTGCGGTCACGGCGTCGCTCACGCAGCCGGTGAGCGGGCTGTCCTTCTCGAGCACCAGGCCGAAGTCGTCGGTGGTCCCGCCGGCGTCGGGCGAGAACTGCCCGGTCACCACGGAGCCTTCGATCTCGACGGCCGACACGAACAGCGCCGTCGGCAGGTCGAACACGGCGGCGTCGATCTGGTTGGCGTCGAGCGCGGCCTTGGCGCCAACGTTGTCGTTGTACACGAACGGTTCCTCGTTCGGCTGAATCACGTCGGTGATGAACTGCAGGCTGGTGGTGCCGGCCTGCGCGCCGAACTTCACGTCCTTCAGCTCTTCGACGGTGGTCGCGCCGATCGCCGCGGAACCTTCGAGACCGACGATTGCCTGGTTCGAGGTGTAGTACGGCGGCGAGAAGTCGATGTTCTCAGCGCGTTCGGGAGTGATCGAGTACTGCTGCAGATTGAAGTCGAAGCTCTTCGCTCCGGGCTGGATCGCCTCGTCGAAGGTCGTGCGAACCCAGGTGACCTGATCGGCGGAGTAGCCCATCTCCTGGGCGACGGCGTAGGCCACGGCGGCTTCGAAGCCCTCTCCGGACTCGGGGTTGTCATCGATCACCCAGGGGAAGAACGCAGGTTCGCCGGTGGCGATGGTCAACGTTCCGTCCTCGATGGTCGCCGAGCAGTCGGCGCCACCGCTTGCAGCCGTGGTGCCGGGTGCGGCGGTGGTGTCGCTGGCAGCATCGGTGCTGTCCGACGCGGCAGCGGTCGTGTCGCTCGAGTCGCTGTCGTCGTCATCGCCACATGCGGCCAGCACGAGTGCGCCAGCGGCGACGATGGGCAACAGTCGCGCGTATCGACGGGTGGTGGTTGGGGAGGATCGCATGAATTGCTCCTTCACTTGTTGTTCACGCGGGCGCGACGTTACTGGTCGTCGCCAGATGAGCTACTCAACATCCCCGCCTCTTGACGATGAGACACAATTCGTCTTATCGTCTCACGTATGCCTGGGGGCCAGCGCCGCGAGCTCACGCCAACTGAGCTGCGCGTGCTCGATGCGGTGCGCACGTGTTGCGAGCGATGGGGAATCGACAAGATCACGTCTTTGCCGCCCGGGAACAACCGATACAACGTGGCCCGCGAAACGGCCGACTCGCTGGCGATGTCGTC
>JBCBSO010000852.1:0-1356 GCA_039819205.1 Actinomycetota bacterium | reverse complement strand
CAAGTGATCGACGGCACGCTCACACTTGGGCAGCTCGTGCAGTTCAACATCTACGTTGCCCTGTTGGTGGCGCCGCTGCGCATGCTCGGGATGACGATCGCCTTCGCCCAGCGGGCGTCTGCCGCGCTTGAGCGGGTCAACGAGATTCTCGATACGAAACCGCAGATCGTCGATGCGCTCGAACCGTCGGACTTGCCGACCAGCGGTGGGCGCGGCGCAGTGCAGTTCGACGATGTGCACTTTGGCTACGAGACCGACCTGCCGGTGCTCAAGGGGTTCGACCTCGATCTCGCTGCGGGTCAGTCCGTTGCCCTCGTTGGCGCCACAGGGTCAGGGAAGTCGACGGTCGCCCGCCTGCTGGTGCGCTTCTACGACGTCGACTCGGGGGTGGTGCGCATCGATGGCGAAGACGTGCGCGATCTGACGCTCCACGATGTTCGGCGGGCCGTGGGCATCGTGTTCGAAGACACCCTGTTGTTCCACGACACGGTCGCCGCGAACATCGCATTTGCCCAACCGGACGCCTCCACCGAAGCGGTCGAGTCGGCCGCGCGGCTCGCCGGCGCGCACGACTTCATCATGGGTCTTCCCGACGCATACGACACCATGATCGGCGAACGCGGGTACTCGCTGTCGGGAGGGCAGCGCCAGCGGATCGCGATCGCCCGCGCCATCCTCGCCGACCCGCGCGTGCTCGTGCTCGATGACGCCACCTCTGCTGTCGACCCGTCGAAGGAACACGAGATCCGCTCGGCAATGGCCACGGTCATGGACGGTCGTACCACGATCGTGATTGCGCATCGGCCCGGCACGATCGCGCTCGCCGACACAGTGGTGTTGCTCGCCGAGGGGCGCGTGGTGGCAACGGGGACTCACGACGATCTGCTGGCGACCAATACGCGTTACCGCGAGGTGCTCGCCGCGATGGCTGCCGAAGACGAGGCCCAACGCAACGAGTCGAGCGGTCCCGACACCGACAGCTTTGCGGCCGGTACCACGGTGGGTGGCGACTGATGTGGCGAATGGGCGGCGTCGACGAGGACGATCGACTCGGCCGCGACGAGACACGGCAGGTCCTGCGCCGCTCGGCGCGGATGGCGCTGCCGTTCAAGCGCACGATCGCTGGCGCCTTCGTGTTCACATTCGTGTCGACCCTTGGACTTGTGCTCGGTCCGGTGCTCATCGGGTACGGCATCGACGACGGCATCGCCGCTGGCGACCGCGGCGTTCTGCGCAACGCGGTCGTGCTCTATGTCGTGATCGTGGTGATCGGCTACCTCGCGGCCCGCCAACAATTCGTGTTGATCAACCGCGCCGGCGAGAACTTCCTGCGCGTCCTGCGTACTCGGGTGTTCG
>JBCBSO010000851.1:0-1362 GCA_039819205.1 Actinomycetota bacterium | reverse complement strand
TGCTGTAGCACTGGCACTCGTCGCCGCAGCCTGCGGTGACGACGACGACAGCAGCGACACGACTGCCGCCGAGTCGACCGACACGACGGCCGCCGAGACCACCGACACCACCGCGGCCGAGGACGACATGTCCGAGGAGACGACGGCGACCACCGAGGCCGAGGACGACATGTCCGAGACGACCGATGCCACGGTCGCTCCGCCCGATGGTGGCGGCGACATCCCGACCGGCGTGTCCGGCACGCTGATCGGCGCCGGCGCATCGTCGCAGGCTGCCGCCATGCAGGGCTGGCAGGCCGGCTTCCAAGCCGTCGAGACCGACGCCACCGTCGAGTACGACCCGATCGGATCGGGCGGCGGCCGCGAGCAGTTCCTCGCCGGCGGTACCAGCTTCGCCGGTTCCGACGCCTTCCTCGACGACGAGGAGTTCGAGGAGTCGATCAACACCTGCGCCGGCGATCAAGGTGCCATCAACCTGCCGCACTACATCAGCCCGATCGCGCTGCCCTACAACTTGCCCTCGATCGAGGGTTCGACGCTCAACCTCACTCCAGAGCTGATCGCTGGCATCTTCGCCAACGAGATCACCAACTGGACCGATGAGGCAATCGCTGCCGAGAACCCCGACCTCGAGCTGCCTGACCTGACGATCAACCCGGTGCACCGTTCGGACGACTCCGGCACCACCGAGAACTTCACCGACTACATGAGCCAGACCGCCCCCGACATCTGGACCTTCGGCGCCATCGAGCCGTGGGACAGCGAGGGCCCTGGTGGTGGCGAAGGTGCGCCGCAGACGAGCGGCGTCGTCGCCGCCGTGGCCGCCGGTGAAGGCTCGATCGGTTACGCCGACGCCAGCCAGATCGGCGACCTCCCGGCCGCCGCTGTCGGCGTCGCTGGCGAGTTCGTCGAGTTCAGCCCCGAAGCTGCGGGTCGCATCGTCGACTCGTCCGAGCGAGTCGCCGGTCGTAACGACTTCGACTTCGCTATCGAGGTCAACCGCAACCCGACCACCGCCGACACCTACCCGATCGCGCTCGTGTCGTACCACATCGTCTGCCTGGAGTACGACGATCAGAACACGGTCGACCTGGTGAAGGCCTTCATGGCCTACGTCGGTTCCGACGCCGGCCAGGCAGCGGCGGCTGAGTCCGCTGGTGCTGCGCCGATCTCGTCTGACGTCCAAGCAGAGATCCTCGTCTCGATCGACGCCATCAGCGTCGCATCCTGAGCTTGAGCAGCGCCGCACACCATCACGTAACATCGCAACAGCGATGAACGTCCACGAGTAACGGTTGTCGGGGCGAGCCACGTTGTGGCGCGCCCCCACCCCTTGCCATCAGCCCGACCAAACAGCCGGAC
>JBCBSO010000850.1:0-1383 GCA_039819205.1 Actinomycetota bacterium | reverse complement strand
CCATTGCTTCGTCGGCCAGTTCGGTGAAGTCGAGGCGCGCCCGATGGAGGTCGAGCGTGCCGCTCACGAGGCGGGTGTGCAGTTGCAGGTCGTCGACCAATGCCGACAGGGCGCGCACCTGACGCTCCATTCCCTTCAAGTACTGGTCCGGGTCGGCGGCCACGCCATCGCGGATCGCTTCGACCGAAGCGCGCAACGCGGCGAGGGGCGTGCGCAAGTCGTGGCTGATCGACGACAGCATCAACGCCCGTTCGTTCTCGATCGCATCGAGCCGATCGACCATCCGGTCGAACATCTCTGCCGCTTCGCCGAGTTCGTCGTTGCGGATCACGCCCGTGCGCGCGCTGAGGTCGCCGTCGGCAACGCGCATCGCGGCATCGCAGATGCGCTTGGCGTCGCGGGCCACCGGACGGGCGAGCAACATGGCGGCGAGCGCAGCAGCCATCACAGCAGGGATCAACGCCCACATCAGCATCGTCACGTCGTGGTCGGAGATGAACATCGTCTGCGCGGCGACCGCGATCATCAATAGCGCCACACCGAGCACGGCGAGCTGTGCGGCGAGGAAGCGACGGCCGAGCCGGTTCATGGCGTGGGCCTTCTGCACCGGCAGCTCGTCCCACGGGCTCGGGGCGGTGTCGTCGGTCGATGTGATCGCGGTTTTGCTCATGGCTCGAACCGGTAGCCGACGCCCCACACGGTGGTGATCCACCGCGGGTGCTCGGGGTCGTTCTCGATCTTGTTGCGGATGCGCCGTACGTGCACGGTGACGGTGGCGGGGTCTTGCCACTCGGGCGACGATTGCCACACGGACTCGAGCAGCTCGGCGCGGGAGAACACCTGGCGTGGCGACGCCGCCAGGAACGCCAGCACGTCGAACTCCTTCGGTGTCAGCTCGACGTTCTCGCCGTTGAGGGTGACCTCACGGCTGAGCGGCTCGATGAGCAGTTCGCCGAAGTCGAGCGGCTGTGGCGACGACACGTTGCGCCCGCTGGTGCGACGCAGTACACCGTTGACGCGGGCGGCGAGCTCGCGCGGCGAGAACGGCTTCACCACGTAGTCGTCGGCGCCGAGCTCGAGACCCGACACGCGGTCGGTCTCCTCCGCGCGGGCGGTGAGCATGATCACCGGGATTTCGCTCGATGAGCGCACGCGCCGCAGGATGTCGAGGCCGTTCACGCCCGGCAGCATCATGTCGAGCACGACGAGATCGGGCGGGTCGGCGTCGAGCAGTTCGAGTGCGGTGTTGCCATCGGCGGCTTCGGCCGGGTTGCCGGGGCGGTTCGCCTCGTTAAAGATGGGTCGCCCGTTTTCGTCCAGACCGTCAGCCCAGCTGATGTCCTTGACGAAGGGCACGCCGCGTACGAAGACGGCGCATTCGTA
>JBCBSO010000849.1:0-1427 GCA_039819205.1 Actinomycetota bacterium | reverse complement strand
CGCTGGTCACCGTGACCTGCGCACCACGGCAGGCATCGATCTGCACCTTGCCGCTGCCCGTGTTCGCCCGGCACACCCCGGTGGCCCGGCCGACGATGATCTTGCCGCCGCGCGTGCGGGCATCGACGCTGGCCGCGTCGTCGATCGTGATCGCCCCCGACGTAGCGAGAACGGAGACATCGCCCGCACGCCCACGTACGGCGACCCGCCCCGACGTGGTGCCGACCACCAGGTCGGTGCCCTCGGGAACGAGTACCCGCACGCGCCCACTCCCGGCGTCGATGGTGAGTTGGCCGTCGACGTCGTCGATCTCGCCCGTGCTCGACCACACCCCGTGTCGCCCCGGCTCGGCAACCACTTCGATCCGCCCGCTGCCAGTCGACACGCGCACCTGCGTGGAGTCGGTCACCGCCACCGCGCCCCCACCCGAACGATCAATCCCACTCGACCCCCACGCTCACGACCGTACCGATCGGCAACGGCCGCGTCACCGGTCAGGTGTCACGCGCGGCACGCATCGAACAAGCGTTGCTTGAACGCTGCTTCGTCGACCTTCCAGACCACACGGATGTTGGCGGGATCGGCACCGTGGCGTCGATCGGGGAACGTGCAGCCACGCGTCGGTTCGTCCAGTCCGACCACCAACCACTCGTGTGTCGACTCGAGGATGATCGAGTGGTCGATGGCCACCGCCATGGCGACCGGATCGGGAAAGTCCATCCCGGCCAGCCCGGTAGCCAACGCGTACGCGTCGACGTCGCCATTGATGTCGATGGCGAACTCGCCGAGCGGTCCACAGGCGCGCAAGCGCTGCTGCTCGTCGGCGTCGATCACCGCATGCAAGCGGGAGATGTTCCAACCGATCAGGGTTTTGTGTCCGGCCGCGCCGAGCACGATCGACGCTGCTTCTGGATCGGCCCACACGTTGTACTCACCCAGTGCGTTGACGTTGCCGACGCCGTCGGGCGCGCCCGCCATCAGCCATACATGACCAAACGCTTCGAGAACGTGCGGGTTGGTGTCGAGTGCTGCTGCGATGTTCGTCAGCGGACCCAATGTGACCAGCTCGTGACGGCCGGGCTCGTGCTGGGCGATGCGCAGTAGCTCGTCGACCGCATCCCCGTCGGTGGCTGGACGAGACGGCTCGGGCAACGGTGCACCGCCCATCCCGTCGTCGCCGTGGACGAACTGGGCCGTCTCCAGCGGACGTGCGCGGGGTGCCGCTGCGCCGGCGAAGACCGGGACGTCCGGCGCACCACAGACGTCGAGGGTGATGAGTGCGTTGCGCACCGCGAGATCGACCGGCACGTTGCCGGCCACCGTGGTGATCGCCCGCAGCTCGATCAGCGGCTCGCGTATGGCGAGCAGCAGTGCGACCGCGTCGTCAGAACCGGCATCGGTGTCGACGACAAACGACCGCACGCTGC
>JBCBSO010000848.1:0-1428 GCA_039819205.1 Actinomycetota bacterium | reverse complement strand
CCGACATCCCTGCTGACGCCATCGACGGCTCAGAACCCGGGGTCTCGACGAGTCTGATCGCGACTGTTGCCACCAATCAGGATTCACTTTCGGGGGAATTGACCTTCGACGTCGAGGCGGGCTCCACCACCACGTTCTCGCTGGCCTGTGAGTCCAGCTCCGGCAGCCTTGCCTGGGGTCGATCGATGACGGCCACCTACACCCCGACAACCTGATCGTTGGTGATTCGTGCGTCGCGTGGTTGATGGCGGTCGAGAGCGGGCAGCGGTCGCCTCGTGCTCGGAACGCGCGGACCGCAATCATTGCTGAGATGGCCTACATCGACGATCGCATCGTGCACGACGCCGACGCCCACATCATGGAGACGCCGGATTGGTTGCGCGACTACGCCGACCCCAGCCTGCGCGACCGGATCGAACGACCCGGTTACGTGAACGAGATGCGCCAGACGGGCGATCCGGGCGGCGACGAGGTCGACACCGCCGAGTTGGCCCGTGTGTTCCACCGGCTCGCCGAGCGGCATCGTGCCGGCGAGTTCGACGTCGCCGAACCGCGCGACGTGATCAACGGCAAGAACTTCGCCGCGATCGGCTCGTTCCTCCCCGAGGACCGGCCCCGTGCGCTCGACATGCTCGGGGTCAGCAGCCAGCTGATGTTCAATACGTTCCACAACAGTCGGCTGCACATGTGGGAGCACCAGGCCGACCTCGACCTCGCCTACGGCGCGGCGCAGGCGCACAACCGCGGCATGGTCGAGTTCTGTACGGCCGACCGACGTCTGCTGCCGACGTGTTATGTGCCGCTGGCCGACTTCGACCGTGCCGAGGCGATGGCCGCCGCAGCGATCGAGATGGGTGCCGCCGCGTTGCTCGTTGCGTCCGGGTGCCCCGCTGGCCATTCGCCGTCTCACGTCGAGCTCGACCGCGTGTGGCGACAGGCCGAAGAAGCCGGCATCCCGGTCGTGTTCCATGTCGGTGGCACGGGCGACCTCGTCGACCCGGCGTACTTCCGCAACGGTCTCCCGGTACCCGCCGACTTCCACGGTGGTGAAGAGAACTTCCGCTCGGTCGACTACATGGCGATCCCGTTCCCGCCGATGCAGACGCTGGCCACAATGATCTTCGACGGCGTGCTCGAACGATTTCCCGGCCTACGGATCGGCGTGATCGAGCAGGGTGCCAGCTGGCTGCCGAGCTGGATCAAGCAGATGGAGTCGGCGATGGACGCCTTCGGGCGTCACGAGGGGCGCCTCCAGGCGTTGTCGCTCAGCCCACGCGAATACGTCGAGCGGCAGATCAGGGTCACGCCGTACCCGACCGAAGATGTCGGCTGGATCACCGAGCAGGTCGGGCCCGAGGTGTTGTTGTTCAGCACCGACTACCCGCACGTGGAGGGCGGACGGCGCCCCTATGAACGGTTCGAGCGCAG
>JBCBSO010000847.1:0-1438 GCA_039819205.1 Actinomycetota bacterium | reverse complement strand
TGATCGTGATTGCGGCGTCCGATGGCAACGAACAACACGACGATCGCCGTGTCGAGTCCGGCGGCGAGGGCCAGGCGACGATCCATGGCCCTCAGTGTGCCAGCGGGGTGACCGGTCGGCGCTTTGTGTGAGCACATATCGCTGCGCCACCGATTTTCGCTCACACAGAAAGCCGGCCGCTGGTTGATGAGACGTTGTGTGAGCAGATGTTGCTGCTCCACCGATGTTCGCTCACACAGAGCGACGACGCTGCGATCAGCCCTCGGCCGAGAAACCGCCGATCGCGCCACGGTAGAACACCAGGGGGAGCGGGGGCTCCCCGTCGTGGTTGGCGTCGGCGTCGAGGGCGATGACGCGGCCGAGCACGAAGTGATGGTCACCCATCGTGTGCACGTCTTCGATGTTGCAGTCGATCCAGGCGACCGCTCGGTCGAGTACCGGCGAGCCGGAGGGCGCAGCATGCCACTTCACGCCCTCAAAGCGGGTCGCCTCGGTGCCGCTCTTGGCGAACTTCCAGCACAGGTCGCTCTGCTGGTCGCTGAGCACGTTGACGCAGAAGCTCTTGGTGCCCTCCATCGCAATCCAGGTCTCCGAGCCGACTTGCGGCAGGAATCCGACGAGTGGCGGATCGAGCGACACCGAGGTGAACGAGCCGATGGTGAACCCGTGCGGTCGGTCCTCGGCCATCGCGGTGACCACCGTGACGCCCGTGGGAAAGTGGCCCATCACGGTGCGGAAGTGGGCCGAATCGAACTCGTGGCTCTCGTCGCTCATCGAGGCCAACTGTACGCTCACAGCGGTGGCCGAAGGCACGTCGTCGCTCGACGCCAAGCGCGCGCTGCGCATCGAGCTGCGGGCCTGGCGCCGCGGGCTGACCGATCAGGTCGAGCGCTCCGCGCTCGTTCGCCAGATCCTGGGCGATCTCGAGCTGCTGCGCGCGATGTCACGTGTGCTTGTGTTCTCGTCGATCTCAGGCGAGCCGCAAATGGACGGTGTGATCCACGACCTCCGCCAGCGGGGCACCGAAGTGCGCGTCCCGGAGGACGACCCGCCGCCGTCATGGCCGGACGCGGTGATCGTGCCCGGCATCGCCTTCACTTCATCGGGCGATCGGCTCGGTCAGGGCGGCGGCTGGTACGACCGGTTCCTGAGTGAGGTGCGCACCGACTGTGTCACGGTCGGCGTGTGCTTCTTCGAGCAGGTCGTCGACGACTTGCCGATCGAACCTCACGACGTGCGCGTCGATGTCGTGGTGACCGAACGCGGAGTGGTTCAGCCACCGGGCTGATGGAGCTCGACCGTGTTCCCCGACGGGTCGCGCAGAAACGCCTGGCGTCCGGAGCCGACGGGGCTCGGATCGCTGACCGTGCGCACCGATCGCCCCGATTTCGCCTTCGCTGGTGCCTGGCTCGACGTCGGCGAGCACCAGGTGCATCTG
>JBCBSO010000846.1:0-1448 GCA_039819205.1 Actinomycetota bacterium | reverse complement strand
GTTGATCGGCCTCGGCACACCCGCCGACTACAACGCCCGCATCCGCACGCTGCTCAGCCTCGGTGCCGATGCCATCTCGCTGCTCCCGTGCAACTCTGGATTTCGGGGCATCGACTGCGACGAAGCGCCGTTTCCGTTGCTCGGCACGTGCGGCACGGTGGTCAACAGCGTCGACCACATGGACACGGCGCTCGACGGCGTCCCGCTCGGCGAGATCTCCGCAGCGATGAACGATCCCTCACCGTTCACGTTGCTGGCGTTCGTGTTGGGCGTGGCCAAGCGCCGCGGCGTGCCGTTCGACCGCATCACCGGAACGTCCAACCAATCGGACTACATCTCCCACTTCGTTGCCAATCACATGTTCTACCGACTGTCTCAGCCCGGCTCTCGCCGGATGCTCGTCGACCACGTCGAGTACTGCACTGCGGCCGTCCCCAACTGGAACCCGGTATCGGTGGTCGGCCAGCACATGCAGCAAGCCGGTGCGACGCCCGCGGAAACCATGGGCTTCGCGTTGTCGACGGCGATCCAATACGCCGAGGACTGCATGGCTCGCGGCATGGATCCCGATGTGATCCTGCCGCGCTTCACCTTCTTCTTCGATGTGTCGATCTCGCTCTTCGAGGAAGTGGCCAAGTTCCGAGCTGGGCGACGGATCTGGGCGCGGGTCGCCAAGGAACGGCTGGGTGCGCGCGATCCCCGTTCGTGGCGATTCAAGTTTCATGGCCAAACGAGTGGGGTCGACCTCACCGCGCAGCAGCCACTGAACAACATCGCCCGGGTCGCCGTGCAGGCGGTCGGTGGGATTCTGAGCGGACTGCAGTCGATGCACACCGACGCGTACGACGAGGCGATCACGTGCCCGACCGAGGAGACCGCCCGCATCGCTGTCGCCACGCAGAACATCCTCCGTGAGGAGGCCCATCTGTGCGACGTGATCGACCCGCTCGGCGGCTCGTACTACGTCGAGACGCTCACCGACCAGATGGAAGCCGAGATCGTCAGCGTGATGGAGCAGATCGACGCGGCGGGTGGCATGTACGAGGCGGTTGGTGCCGGTCTCGTGCAATCGATGATCGGCCGTTCCGCGCTCGCCGCGCAGAATCGCGTCGACTCGGGCGAGGAGAAGATCGTCGGGGTCAACTGCTACCAACACGACGACGAAGACGAATCGCCGCCGCCGATGCGTCCGGATCCAGAGGCGATGCGCCGGCACGTCGACGACTTCATCGCCTTCAAACAGACGCGTAGCCGCACCGACGTGGAGCGAGCCGTCGCCGCGCTGCGCCGCTCGGCGCAACGGACCGACGAGAACATCTTTGGACGGGTGGTCGAAGCGGCCGAGGTCGGCGTGAGCCACGGCGAGATCGTGTCTGCGCTGCGCGACGAGCTCGGGTTTGGCGACCCGCTGGTGGTGGCGTGACCATCGTGGACGACGACGGGTCGAG
>JBCBSO010000845.1:0-1458 GCA_039819205.1 Actinomycetota bacterium | reverse complement strand
AAGCCATTCTCCGGCGTGACGGTGCCCTCACTGAGCGCGCTGGCGATGGTGATCACCTTGGCCACCGATCCCGGCTCGTACGAGTCGACGAGCGCGAAGTTGCCGTTGGTCACCTCGTACGATCCGGTGTCGTCGTCCTGGCGGACGGAGGCCATGGAGAAGATCTCGCCGGTCGATGGATCCATCGCGATGGCGGTGGCACCGCGAGCGCCGATGCGGCGTACCTGTTCGAGGAGTACCTGCTCGGTCGAGTACTGGATCGAGCGATCGAGCGTGAGCACGAGGTCGTGACCAGGGACCGGCGCCTCGACGATCGACTCCGAACCGGGGATCGAGCGGTCACCCGGCGCCACCTCGCGGCTCATCGAGCCACCGGTGCCGGTCAGCACGTCGTCGAACTGCAGCTCGAGTCCTGAGATACCGACGCCGTCGATATTGGTGCGCCCAATCACGCTGCGACCCGTGTCGCCCCCGGGCATCTCGCGTCGACCCTCACGGTCGACATTCACACCGGACAGTCCGAGCGATGCGATCTGGTCGCCGATCCCAGCGTCGGCCTGGCGCGCCACGTACACGAAGCCGCGTTCTTTGAGCGCCACCTCGTTGAGCAGATCGGCGACCTGCTCGTCCTCCAGGCCGAGGAGATCGTCGAGCAACTGAATCGTGGCGGGGCCGTTCTCGATCAGCTTGGGATTGATCGAGATCGTCGCCGATGGCACCGATAGCGATAGCTCGTTGCCGTGGCGGTCGAACACAGTGCCACGCTGGGCTGGGAGTTCGAATGTCCGGGTCCATTGCTGGCTGCCGGCCGAACGCAGCGTGTCGGCTTCCGACGTCTGCAGCTGGGCCACTCGGGCGACGATGATGCCGAGCAGTAGCGCCAGCACGATCAAGGCGGCGATCAACCGAACGCGCGGGCGACCGGTACGCGCCCGCGCCGACGGTGGTGGAGCGGTGACCGTCTTGGTGCGGCTGCGTGGCGCGGCAGGCGAGCGCCGCGTCATTGGCGCACGACGGGTTGCTCGGCGCGACGATCGGGTGCTCCGGCGCCGGCGATCGGCACCTGACGGCGTCGTGGCCGAACCGTGGTCGCGCCGTCGACGCGGTGCTGCTGTGGCGCCGCCGGCGCGCGAGGTCGGCGCGGCGGCGGTCCCACCGCGGACTCGACGAGCTTGTCCGCTGCGCCCGGTACGGCCACGCGACCCGCTGCCGTTGTCACCGTGTCGACGACGTGGCCGGTTGTGCTGTGTTGCGGTCACGAGTCCACCGCCGTCACCGACTTCACGTCACGGAACTGATCGAGCGGCTCGTCGTGCTCGATGATGCGCACCGTGTCATCGTCGAGCTGCCCGGCGGCCGCAAGTTGGCGCGCCAACTGGTCGGGCGTCACTTCGACGAACGTCCCTGTACCACCGCGCCGCATCCCCATCTCGTCGGCGGCGCCGGCCAAGCGCACCG
>JBCBSO010000844.1:0-1475 GCA_039819205.1 Actinomycetota bacterium | reverse complement strand
GCCTTCGGCGCCGCGCTCAGCCCACCCCCAGGCGCACCGGCGGCATGGATCGACGAAACGGTGGCTGGGGTACCGCGAAACATCTACGGCGTGACCAAGACTGTCGCCGAGGATCTCTGTCAGCTCTTTCACCGCCAACACGGCCTCCCGTGCGTGGTCTTGCGCACGTCGCGCTTCTTTCCGGAAGACGATGACAGCAAGGTGACTCGTGAAGCCTTCAGCGGCGACAACGCCAAGGCCAACGAGTTCCTGTTCCGTCGTGTCGACCTGGAGGATGCAGTGAGTGCGCATCTTGCGGCCGTCGACCGCGCGCCGTCGATCGGCTTCGGCAAGTACGTCGTCAGCGCCACGACACCGTTCCAGCGCGGCGACCTCGCGTTGCTCCGTACCGATCCGGCCCGCGTCGTCGAGCAGCTGTTTCCGGCTTGCCGTACGATCTACGCCAAACGTGGCTTCCGCATGTCACCGTCGATCGATCGGGTTTACGCCAACGGGCGAGCGCGCCGCGACCTTGCCTGGAACCCACGCTTCGACTTCGCACGCATTCTGGGGCAACTCGCCGCCGACGAACCGATCGGCAGTGCGCTTGCTCGCGAGGTCGGCAGCAAGGGCTATCACGACGAGACGTTCGACGACGGGCCCTTCCCGGTCGAGTGACCGCAAGGAGCTTCGGCGACCACACGGCAGACACCATGGACTCGCGTTCGGCTTTGGCGCTCCTTTGAAGGCCCCGCGCCAAAACCGGCTGCTCGATGTCTCGTACGCCTCGCCCGAAACTCGGAACGTTGTCGACCATGTCGATCGGCATCGGCGGCATGGTCGGCGGCGCCATCTTCGCCGTCACCGGGCTGACCGTCGAGATCGCGAAGGGCGCTGCACCCTTCGCCTTCCTCGTCGCCGGCGTCGTCGCGCTGCTGACCTGCTACTCCTACCTCAAGCTGACCCTGGCCTTTCCGGGCGAGGGTGGCACCGTCGACTTCCTGAACCGGGCGTTCGGCAACGGCATTCTCACCGGTGCGGCGAACATCTTGCTGCTGTTCAGCTACATCGTTCTGGTCGCGATCTACGCCTATGCCTTCGGTCGCTACGGTGCGGATCTGTTCCCACCGCAAGCACGACCCTTCTGGCAGCACGCGCTTTCCAGCGGCGTGATCGTCGGCCTCGCAGCACTCAACATCCTCGCCACGCGTCAGGTGATCCGCTCCGAGAACGCCTTGAACGCCATCAAGCTGCTGCTGCTCGGTGGCTTCGTGGTGACCGGATTGCTCATGCCGCTGGATTGGTCGCGCCTGGATCCGCTCGACGCCGTGACGCCGACCGCGCTGGTCGCCGTCGCAATGCTCGTTTTCCTCAACTACGAGGGCTTCGAGCTCATCGCCAACGCGTCGAAGGAGGTCGCCGATCCGGAGCGCACGCTACCGATCGCCTATTTCGGCAGCGTACTGATCGTCATTGCGCTTTACGCCCTCATCCTC
>JBCBSO010000843.1:0-1483 GCA_039819205.1 Actinomycetota bacterium | reverse complement strand
CGTCGGCGTGACGGCGCAGCCCGGGAGCGACTTCGTGGAGACCAGTGGTTCGATTCCGCTCGCCGACGCCCCATGGGTCCGGCAGATCGAGATCCCGATCGTCGGCGACGTGATCGACGAGAACGACGAGCGCCTACTCATCGCATTGCAATCGGCGCAAGCGCTGATCGACCCGACCGTCGAGATCGAGATCATCGACGACGACATCGTCAGCCTGATCGTCGACGACATCGACGTGCCCGAGGGCGAGCCGGCGAACGTTGCGATCCGGCTGAGTAATCCGAGCGATCGTCCGATCGGCGTGGGTTGGGAGACCATCGACGGAACCGCGACATCGCCGAACGACTACGTCGCCGACGCCGGAGGCTTCGCCTTCGCTCCCGGCGAGACCACCGAGGTCGTCGAGATCGACACCATCGACGGTGAACCACTGGAGTTCGACGAGACCTTCCAGGTCGAGGCCGCTGCCGATGGCGGACTTGTCGCCACCGGTGTGGTGACGATCGTCAACGACGGGTTGCCCGAGATCGTCGGTGGCACCGACATCATCATCGCTGTGCCGTCCGGCACGACGAGGCCGACCCAAGTCACCTGGTTCCTCGACGCCGTCGACGAACGAGATGGCCCGCTCCCCGTCGGATGCGATCCAAATTCGGGGGCCGGGTTCACCGTCGGGCGTACACCGGTGAACTGCACCGCTACCGACTCGCGGGGGAACGAGTCGACCGCGGTGTTCGACGTGATCGTCAGTGAGTTCGAGGGCATCTTCGTCGGGCTGCAAGGCGGTCAGCAGCAGCGGCAGTTCCGCCCCGGCGCACAGGTCGACTTCACCGGCGTCGGGTTCGATCCCGGCGGGCGCGTCATCGTCGAGCTTCGGTCGGATCCGGTGGTACTCGGGACGTTCGTCGCCGACGAGTCGGGTGCCGTCGACGCCACCGTGGCGATCCCCGCAGACACGCCACCGGGCGAACACACCTTGGCCATGCTGGATGTATCTGCCGGCGGCCAACAGGTACTGGTGACGGTCGACATCGACCCGGCCGCTCCGACCACATTCGGCGAACCCGGCGACCCGACCGAGCCGCCCGCCACACCGGACGTCGACCCGCCGCCGTCCACGGATGACCCGCCGGTTCCGCCAGGCGGCCTGCCGTCGACCGGAGCGCCGACGGCCGTGGTCGCCGCCCTGGCGTTCGTCTTCCTGCTTGCAGGAGTGAGCCTGGCGCTGGCCACACGACGACACCAGGCTCGTCGAGCACGACCAGTCACATGACGTAAGCGATCGGCGAAACGCCGGCACGGTTCGCCGCCACGCGACGGCCGGTCTAGCTTCCCGGCGTGGGCCACGACGGAGCCGACACAATGGCGGCCGCCACCGAGCGCAGCCCGGTCATCGGAGTGCTCGGCGATGCGCACCTGTACGACGCGTGGCCAGCGCCAGGCTCACTCCTGCAAGCAGGAAGACGAACGCCAGGGCGGCGAC
>JBCBSO010000842.1:0-1495 GCA_039819205.1 Actinomycetota bacterium | reverse complement strand
GCGGCCCAGGGGCATAGCCGCGGCGGATCGGCGGTCACGATCGCCAGCTGTCGCCGCTTCGCCGATCCAATCGTTGGCCGCGATCTCACGCTCGCCGCGGCGTACGCCGTGTACCCCTGGTGCGGGCAACAGTTCCTCGATCCGTCGATCGGCACGACTGCGGTAAGGGCGATCATCGGCGACCTCGATGAATGGTGCTCGGTGCAGCAGGTGCAGGCGCAGATCCACGCGATGGCGCTCACCGGTGGCGCCGCCACGATGCGCATCGTGCGGGGCGCTCACCACAGCTTCGATCGGCACGAGCCGGTACACACGATCGAGGAGGCCAGCGTTGCCCCGACGGCACCCACCACGATGCTCGCCGACGACGGTGCGATGATCCCGCCGGGCGCCAGCCAGCCCGACCCCGACGTGGTCGACGGCGACGTCTTCCGCGCAGCCGTCGCCGCTGGCTTCGGTCGGCTCGGGGCGGCGATCGGCGGAGCCGACGACCAGCCCGAACTGTTCCGCCGCGACATGCTCGACTTCTTTGCCCGCACGATCCGGCAGGGGTAGTCGACGATGACGCTGCTCGCACTGTGGGCCACACCGCGCACCGTCTCGACCGCGTTCGAGCGGATGATGATCGAACGCGGCGACTTTCTGGTGCTCGATGAGCCCTGGTCGCGGGCTTACTACCTCGGCCCCGAACAACGGTCGACGCGTTTCCCGATCTCGTTCCCCGAGTCGACCTACGCCGCGGTCGAGTCCGGCGTGCTCGCCCTGGCGCGGGAACAGCACGTCTTCGTGAAAGACATGGCGTACCACGTCGCGCCGGCCATCAGCGACGACGCACTGGCGTCGATGCGGCACACGTTTCTGGTGCGCGACCCGCTGGCTGCGCTCACCTCGCTGCACAAACAGTGGCCCGACTTCACGGTCGACGAGGCCGGTTATCGAGCACAACGCGCGCTGTTCGAGCGAGTCACCGCGCTCCAGGGCGAACCGCCGCCGGTCATCGATAGCGACGTGTTGCGGGCCGATCCGTCCGGGATCATCGACACGTGGTGTTCGCGGATCGGCATCGATCACCTACCGCATGCGCTGAGGTGGTCGCCGGGCATGCGCGACGAGTGGCCGCTCTGGCGCGACTGGTACGAGAACGCAGCCCGCTCGACGGGATTCGCCCCGCCGACACCACCGCCCGTCGGCGCGATACACCCCGCCGTCGAGCAGGCCGCCGGCGATGCCGAGCGCCACATGACAGTGCTGCGCGCTCACGTATTGCGGTGACTCGATACCGCTCGTACCGCGACACCCACCTAGCCTTGCCCAGCTGTGAGGAACAAGTGGTTCGAGTCGATCGCCGTCGCCCAGAAGATGGCCAAGCGGCGACTGCCTCGTTCGGTGTACGGCGCACTCATCGCCGGGGCCGGTCGCGGGGTGACGTCGAGCGACAACATGTACGCCTTCGACGAGCTGACGATGTTGCCGGTCACCGCCGGCCAGCCCGCGG
>JBCBSO010000841.1:0-1504 GCA_039819205.1 Actinomycetota bacterium | reverse complement strand
ATGCCGACGCCGCTGCCACTCCGGTTCGATCAGCGATCCGATGTTGAGCTGCACGATGCGCAAGAGACCATCGAGGTCACTGCGGGATTCCATGCGCGGACACTACGAGATCAGCCGCAACCGTGCCGCCGACCGGAAACTCATGCGGTGCGCCGCGCGCCACGGTCTACGGTGGGCCTCGACCACAGTGGTCCACGGCACGGAAGGAGGGCGATCGCAATGACTGTTGTTACGGCTCTCCCCTTCCGTCGCGCCCGCTCGTAGCACAACGCTCGCCGGCCCGACGCTTGCTCAGTTCCCGCGTCCTTCGACGCTGCGGCGCCCGCGCGCCGCCCCACCGATGCAGAGGCACCGTGTCCCACGAACCGAATATCGATCCGCACACACACTCCGACGGCTCGCGTCCCAACCACTCACCCACCGACCAAACACCGCCCGTCTCACCCGACTGGCTCGTCGACGAACCGTTCGACGAAGCCGACCTCGGCGTGATCACCACCGGCAAGGAGGCCCAGGTCAACCTGATCCAGCGCGTCGCCCCCGACGGCCGCACCTGCCTGGTCGCCCGCAAGCGGTACCTCCCGCGCACCGTCACACACAAGGGCCAGCTCGAAGCGATGGGGGTGCAGCGAGCGTCGACCTTCCACCGCGATGTGGAGTACCGAGAGGGCCGCCAGTTTCGCAAGTCGCGCGACCGGCGAGCGATCGCCAACATGTCGACGTATGGCAAGCGGCTCCTACAGGACCGATGGACCGGTCACGAGCACGAAGTGATGACCCGTTTGTGGAACGACGGGATGGCGGTGCCGTATCCGATCGCCTACGGCGACGACGTGTTTGAGATGGAGTACCTCGGCGATCTCGATCAGGCTGCGCCACAACTGCGCGCCGCCAAACTCGGCGCCGACGAGCTCGACGCCGCACTCGAGCAGATCCGCGCCGGGCTCCGCACGTTGACCGCCGCCGGCTTCGCCCATGGCGACCTCTCGGCCTACAACACGCTGTGGTGGAACGAACAGGTGTGGTTCATCGACTTCCCACAGGCAGTCGATCTCGCCGCCAACATGGGCGGTCTCGACTTCCTGCACCGCGACGTGGTCAACATCTGCACGTGGTTCCAGCGTCGCGGGCTCGACCTCGACCCCGAGGGCGAGTTCGCCGACCTGCTGTCGTTCCTCTGACCACTGTTCCGCCGACGAGGTGGTGCTGACGAGGTTGCGCGGACGATCGTTGCGGAGGGTCCGGTTGATGGCATCAACGCCGCGCACCACAGGCCGGCAAATAACTCAGCTTTTATTGACTCAATATCTACTGAGCAATATGGTGGGTGACGTGATCGATGCTGCGCTGGCTGAACGAGCTGCGATCCACGGGGCGCTCGGCGACCCAGGGCGCCTCGCGATCGTCGATGCGCTGCGGGTGTCCGATCGCTCACCCCAAGAGCTGGGGGCACTCCTCGACATGCCGAGCAACCTGCTCGCCCACCACCTGACCACCCTCGAGC
>JBCBSO010000840.1:0-1525 GCA_039819205.1 Actinomycetota bacterium | reverse complement strand
CTTGCTGTTCAGCCTCGACGTCGAAGTCGATCGTGCGCGTCGCCTTGCGCAGCCGACCGCCGCGGGTGCGGGCGCGTAGTCGGACCAGGCTCGAGCCACCGGGGGCGACGCCGACTGCGGGAGGGTCGAAGGCACCATCGATTCGACGGGTTGGATCGACGAGGTGCAAACGGCAACTCGCGAGCGCGTTGCCGTGGTTCTCCACCATGAATTCGAAGCTCGCCCGGCGTCGCCCGCGCACCACCGGCTGCAACGCCACGAGCCGAGTGTCGGCGAACGACTCGACGGCCACCGTGAGTTCGGCCACCACGGTCTCGTCGACGTCGGAGGTGGGCAAGACGCGAATGGCCACCACACTCGGCCCCGCAGCGGTTGTCGGCAGCGCCGGCGGGCTGATCGTGATCTCGACGATTTCTTGGGAGCCGCCGAAGAGCGTGAGGTTTGGTGTGCTCACCGCCACCCAGCTGGCCGTGAGGCCCGCGGGAAGAATGGTGTACGAGTCGGTGGTCTCGCCGAGGTTGTGCACGGTCAGCTGCACGGTCACCGATGCGCCCGGGTCGATCGACATCTCGTCGTTCGAAAACCACGCCTGTACCGACACGGGCGCGAACGCTACAAGGTCGATCGCAGCCGCTAGCGGCAAGCGACGCCGCGACATCGCGTCGCTAGGCTCGCCGCTGATGTCGACCATCGACGTGTGCGATCCTTCGACCTGCGTTGCCGCCGGCTGCGCGTCCACGGTGTGTGTGGGTGCCGGTGTGGCCTCGAACCACGTCATGTTCGAGCGCTCGCAGGCGGTGATTCCCGGTGGCGTCAACTCGTCGATTCGTGCCTTTCGGTCGGTCGGCGGTGAGCCGTATGTGGTCGCCGGCGCATCGGGCGCGACGGTGATCGATGTCGAAGGGACCACCTACCTCGATCTCGTGCAGAGCTACGGCGCCGTCATCCTCGGACACGGGCATCCAGCGATCACGGCCGCGGTGAGCACCGCGGCTGCCGACGGCACGTCGTTTGGTGCGCCAACGCCGCGCGAGATGAAGCTGGCCGAGGCGATCGCGGCACGCGTGCCCAGCTGTGAACGCGTGCGGTTGATGAACTCCGGGACCGAGGCGACGAGCACGGCGATCCGCTTGGCGCGTGGGGTCACCGGACGCGATCGCATCGTGACCTTCGCTGGCAACTTCCATGGCGCCACCGATGCGCTGCTCGCCGCTGGCGGCAGCGGCGTCGCCACCCTCGGGATTCCCGGTACGGCCGGTGTGCCGGCCGCCGCGGTGTCCGAGACGTTGGTGGTGCCGTACAACGTCGTGCCGACGCTCGACGACACGGTGGCCGCGGTGATCGTCGAACCGATCGCCGCCAACATGGGCGTTGTGGCGCCGGCTCCGGGATTTCTTGCCGGATTGCGCGCCGAGTGCGACCGCGTCGGCGCGGTGTTGATCTTCGACGAGGTGATCACCGGGTTCCGCATTGGCCACGGCGGCGCACAGGCGAAGTACGACGTCACGCCCGATCTCACCTGCTT
>JBCBSO010000839.1:0-1533 GCA_039819205.1 Actinomycetota bacterium | reverse complement strand
CGGAACTTCTTCCGCGCCGCCCGCGCCCGCAACGCCGACATCGACTTCGTCGCGGTCAACGACCTCGGCTCGCTCGACACGATGGCTCACCTCCTCAAGTACGACTCGGTGCTCGGCACCTTGCCCGACAAGATCACCGCCACCAAGAGCGGCATCAAGGTCGGCAACGAGACGTTGCGCGTGCTCAGCGAGCGCGACCCCTCGCAACTTCCGTGGGGCGAGCTCGGTGTCGACCTCGTGATCGAGTCGACGGGCATCTTCACCTCGCGCGACGCCGCTGCGGCCCACCTCGACGCCGGCGCTCCGCTGGTGATGGTGTCCGCGCCGTCGTCGGGGGCCGACGCAACGTTCGTGTACGGCGTCAATCACAAGGACTTCAAGCCGTCGCAACACAAAGTGATCTCCAACGCCAGCTGCACGACGAACTGCTTCGTGCCGCTGGTGAAGGTGCTCGACGACAGCTTCGGCCTGGTCAACGGCATGATGACCACGATTCACGCCTACACCGGCGACCAGGCACTGGTCGACGGCCCACACAAGGACCTTCGCCGGGCGCGCGCCGCGGCGATCAACATCACTCCGACCTCCACCGGCGCAGCTCGGGCGACGTCGCTGGTGATGGAGTCGATGAAGGGCAAGCTCGACGGCACTGCACTCCGCGTGCCGATTCCTACCGGGTCGCTCACCGACTTCACCGCCAACCTGCGGCGCAAGGCGTCGGTCGAAGACATCAACGAGGCATTCAAGGCCGCCGCGAAGAAGAACCTGAAGGGCGTACTGCGCTACAGCGAAGAGCCGCTCGTGTCGACCGACATCGTCACCGACGAGCACTCGTGCATTTTCGACTCTGGGCTCACGATGAGCATGGGCAAGATGGTCAAGGTCAACGGCTGGTACGACAACGAGTGGGGATACTCGTGCCGTCTCGTCGACATGACGCTCTACGTCGGTCCCAAGGTGAAGCGCTGAGGATGGCCGACGCGGCGATTCCTCGACTGGAGGACCTCGAAGCTCGGCTGGGCGACCTCGACGGCAAGCGCGTGTTCGTGCGCGCCGACTTCAACGTGCCGCTCGATCAGGACGTGACGCCACCGTCGATCACCGACGACTTCCGGATCCGCTCGGCGCTGCCGACCATCGAGTGGCTCGTCGACCGCGGCGCCACGGTGGTGGCGGCGAGCCATCTGGGTCGGCCGAAGGGCGCGCCCGACCCGCGGTACTCGATCGACCCGGTGCGGGCCCGGCTCAGCGAGCTGGCCCCAGCGGTGGAGGTGTTGGAAAACCTGCGTTTCGACCCAGGCGAAACCGGCAACGACGACGCCTTTGTGGCACGACTGGTCGACGGGGTCGACGGGTACGTCAACGACGCCTTTGGCGCGTCGCACCGCGCCCATGCGTCGATCGTGGGACCACCGAAACACGTTCCGGCAGCGATGGGCCGCTTGCTCGAGCGCGAGGTCGAGGTGTTGCTCGGCATGCGCGAGAAGCCGAAGCGGCCGTTCGTCGCCGTGCTCGGCGGAGCGAAGATCTCCG
>JBCBSO010000838.1:0-1538 GCA_039819205.1 Actinomycetota bacterium | reverse complement strand
GACAGCGGAGCCCCACGCTCCGGCACCCACGCGCCGCTCGAGCCGGTATCCGGTGATCGCCGACCCGTTGTCTGCCGGCGGGCTCCACCGCAGCAACGCCGCGCGGTGGCCGCTCCGACCCTGCAGATCGCCAATCGCCTCCGGTCCTGGCTGCGCCTCGGTTGTCGAGGGCGCCACCGTGGTGGTGGTCGTCGTCGTGGTCGTCGTGCTGCTGGTGGTTGTCGTGCCGCCATCGGCGGTCCAGGGCAGTTCCAAGGCCTCCACGTAGGAGATCGTGGGCGCCGTGTTCGGTCCACGACTGAGCTGTTCGGCGTCTTCGATCACCAGCCGCGCGGCCGAGCCGCTCGGCGGGAGTGGCAACGTTCCGGTCCACGTCGACTCCGACGCGCCGACCGCCTTCGTCAGTGTGATCTCACTCCCGACGTTACGCCAACGCAGGTCGGCGTCGTCGATGTCTGGGTCGATCTCCTGCATCACGGCGGTCATCTCGTTGCCGAGTTCCTTGCCCGTCACCGTGACGTTGACGTCGTCGCCAGAACGGTTGGTGTTGACGTTGCGCGTGGCGCCGAGACGGATCGGCTCAGTGACGATGTGCTCGCCGACGAACGCTCCCTCGACAGACACCGGCTGGTACCGACACAGTGCGAGCTTGACAAACGGCCGGTAGCCGATCTCGGTATCGAAGCTCGGGGAGATCGTGACGTCGCTGAACCAGCGATTGCTGTCGGGGTCAAAACGCACTTCGAAGCCAGCGACGTCGACATCGGGTCCGAGGACCCCTTCCTCGGTGGCGGCGGCAAAGAAGCTGACATCATCCAGCTCCAAGCGGCCATTGATCGCCGTGGGGCTGAGCGGGTCGCGGGCGATCTGGCTCAGCGGCGTTGCGCCCTGGCCGACCAGGACGCCGAGCAGCTCCCCCTGACCGGTGGAGAACCACGGTCGCTGCAGCCACACGCGGATGGTCTCCCCATTGTGGGCAACTCCGACGTCGCCGCCTTCGGAGTACTGCTCGCGGGCGAACGCAGGGAGCACCTCGTCGACGAGGAGCACATCGGGCACGCCGGTGTTCGGGAACGTCACTGGGAACCGGCCGCCACCGGTCTCGGTCGACCACCGATTGATCGGCCGCGGAACGTAGTCGATCTCGATGTCGGTATTCAGCGGCAGCGTGCTCCCGTTCAGTCGGGTGATCTCTCCGAGATCGGCGTCGATGACGTAGTCGGTGTCGGCGGCGGCGAGGGCGCCGCCGACACGCACCTCGACGTTGATCTTGGAGATGCCCTCATCCGGCGTTCCCGGGATGTCGACGGTTTCGGTGTTGTTGGCGAACTTCACCGTCGCCCGCTCAGTGAAGTACCGGGCATACCGGCTGAACGCATCGAGCGTGAGCTCGGCCTCGTGTCGCTTGGTATCGCCCAGCTCGAAGAGGTCCTGATCGATCGGGACCTTGTCGACTTCGCTGTAGTCCTCGGTTTGGGTGAACAGCTTGCGCGTCGTCTGCAGGTCGGTGGTGCCGTTGGGCGAAGCGCCGTTGTCGA
>JBCBSO010000837.1:0-1548 GCA_039819205.1 Actinomycetota bacterium | reverse complement strand
ACACGGTCGGGCGCCCTAGCGGGCTGACGCCTCAAGCGCTACATATCGGCGCGCCAGTACGCCGTCAACGCCACCTGCGACGACGGGATCTCGAACTCCCGCCGCAGCGTTCGGCGCAGCGTCCCGATCATCGAGAACTCGCCAGCACCCCAGTACAACGTGTCGTCATCAACGACGAGCTGCGCACGCACGGCCGCCGCGCGGCGATCACTGTCGATCGGCTCATGCAGCCACGTCACATCGCAGGTCGTCGGCGCGAAGTCGACCTCATCCCCGGCGCCGCTCACCACGCCGACGATCTCTGCTGGCACATCGAGATGGTCCGCTACCGCTGCGGCAGCTCCGAGCGCGGTCTCGTCGGCAATCAACACGGCACGAGCTACGTCGGACCGGTGCTCGAATCGTCCACGCGGGCCCATCACACTCACCGGGTCCCCAGGCACGCACCGCTGCGCCCAAGTCGACACGCTCACCGGATCCTCGCCATGGAGCGCGACCCAGAGGTCCAGCACGCCGGCGTCGTCGATGCTGCGAATCGTGTACGTCCGGGCCCGGGGCGCCTCCTCCATCGGCATGTCGCGCCACTGCTCGAACGTCATGTCTGGCGGGATGTGACGTCCATCAGACCCCGTGAACACCGACACCGACTGATCCCACCCGAGCGACGCGAATCGGGGGAACGGTCCGATACGCACGGAGTACACGCTGTCCGATAGCCGGTGTGTGTCGATGACGCTCCCCTGGTACAGCTGCTGGGATCGCACCGACGACATGACTTGCTCCAGCTCGGTGAGGGGAGCATCGGGGAACTGATCTCTGGCCGTTTCGGCGAGAGCCACGGCGGTGCCGACGAGGTCCTCGAGACCCACGATCGGTTCATCGAATTCGACCGTTGCCGACTGGGCACCGATGCCGATCACCATGTCGTTCGGTGAGAGTCGCGACACGACCACCTCGCCATTGGCAATCCCCAACGCCGGCCGGGCAATAAGTGCCAGCGTGGACGCGTACTGGTCGAACAGTCCCGGCAGCGTCGCTGCCAGCTCGTCGCTGGTCGCCGTATCGAACCCGTCGATCTGCATGGCGGTGGAGGTCTCCTTGCGGACAGGGAACGGTCGCTCGTGAGCGATGGTAAGCACGCCGTTCGCAGAATGTGCAGCTTGCCAGAGAAAGTGATGGACGACCAGCTCGCGCCCACTGCGGCGCCCCGACGCCAAGTGGTGAGCGCGCAGCCGGGTACGTTCGGGCCCATGAAGGTTGCGCTGACCGTCAACGACTTCCTCCGCCGCGCCGAGCTGGTGTACCCGGACCGCACGGCGATCATCGACGAGCCCGACCAACCAGCTGCATCGTGGGGCGCGATCGACTACCGCGAGATGGCCAAACGAGCGAAGGCGATCGCTGCCGGTCTCGACGCCCTCGGTATCGCCAGGGGCGAGCGGGTGGCGATGGTCAGCCACAACTCCGCCCGACTACTCACCGCGCTGTTCGGCGTGTCGGGATCGGGCCGAGTGCTGGTGCCGATCAACTTCCGACTCGTCGCCGAAG
>JBCBSO010000836.1:0-1551 GCA_039819205.1 Actinomycetota bacterium | reverse complement strand
GTCCGAGCCCGATCAGGACAGTTCCACTGGCATGGACGCGGTGGCGCGGACGCCCTGGCGGGCTTCCCCTCGCCTCCCGAGCTCCCGCCGCTGCGCTCTGGTCGCCCGCCTGAGCGAGGCGCGGGACGTCTGGCGTCTAGATCAAGCTGCGCACGGCTTCGCGGGTGGCAGCGGCTTCGTCGGGGTTGCCGGGGAACTCGGCGGCACCGAAGTCGGTCACACCGATGTCGCCCAAGGCGGCGATCCGCTCGGTAACCTCGGCGGCGGTGCCGGTGATCGCCAAGTCCTCCGGTCCCTTGACCCCTTCGCGGTCGAGCATCGCCCGGTAGGCCGGTAGACCGCCGTACACCTCGAACACCGTCGCTGCCCGCGCCTTGGCGGCATCGACGTCGTCGGTCACGCACACCGGCAACGCGGCGATCACCCGCGGCGCCGGACGCTCGGCAGCCTCGGCTGCAGCGTTGATCGAGGGCACGATGTGGTCGGCCAACGTCTTCGGTCCCGTGCACCACGTGACCGTGCCGTCGGCGAGTTCGCCGGTGACCTTCAACATCTGCGGCCCCAGCGCAGCGACGACGACCGAGAACGGCGGTGCGCCGGCGGCGGTGAGCGCCCCCTGTGTCGAATACGCCTCGCCCTGGTACCGAACGGGCTCACCGCGCGAGAGCGGACCGAGGACGCTGAGGTAGTCGCGGATGTGGCGAACCGGCTTGCCGTAGTCCAGGCCCATCATCGTCTCGATCACCACCTGATGGCTGAGGCCGATGCCCAGCGTGAGCCGGCCATTGCACGCCGCGCTCACCGTCAGACACTGCTGCGCGATGGCCATCGGATGCCGCGGAAACGTCGGCACGACTGCGGTGCCGAGTTCGATGTCCGGCACCTCCCGCCCGGCGACCGCTAGGGCGGTCAACGCATCGTGACCGAAGATGTTCGGCGTCCAGTAGCTGGCGAAACCCTGCGTTTGGGCCTCGCGCACCTCGGCGACGATGTCGTCGAGGGTTCCGGTGTTGATGGCTGCTCCGAAGAATCCGATGCGCATGACGCCCGACCCTACGGATCGAGTGCGTCCGCCGATCAGTCGGAGGCGTCGCCGATCGCGTCGATGAGGGATTGCAGCGCGCGCTCACCCGCGGGTGTCTGCCCACCGTTCGCCATGAACCGCTCCATGCGTTGCCGCGTCTCGCCGTCGCCGAGGGTCCCGGTGAAGGTCGCCGACTCGGTCGCCAGTTGTTCCTCGACCCCGGCCTCGGCGCCGAGGACCGACGCCTTGGCGGCGGCGACCGCATGAGCGGGGAACGACGCCATGCGCGCCGCCAACCGATCGACGAATGCAGCGAGCGCACCAGCCGGAAGCACCCGGTTGATCCATCCCCAGCGTTCCGCCGTCACCGCGTCGATGTCGTCGCAGCCGAGGATGACCTCGAGCGCTCGACTGCGGCCGATCAGGCGCGGCAACCGCACCGTGCCCGAACCACCCGGATGGATCAACCGGGTGCTTCCGGCTGGTGCGCTCGCTGCATTCGTCGATCGGTTGGCGGCGCGCATGGC
>JBCBSO010000835.1:0-1554 GCA_039819205.1 Actinomycetota bacterium | reverse complement strand
ACACGCCCGGCCAACTGCGTCTGTATCGCGACACCGATCCGAATGTGTCGTGGGGCGCGGTGTCGTCGTGGACGACCGTCGCCGCCACAAGCCGTGGCGTAGTGGCGGTGCCGCCGGTACTCGCCGACACGTGCGGACCGGTTCCACCGCCAACATCGACGATCGTCCACGACGACACCGCGCCCCACGACACATTCGGATCGGTGTCGCGATACAGACGCAGTTGGCCGGGCGTGTATTTAGGGGCCGCGGGGTCGACACTGTCGTAGGCGCCGTCGCCGCTCACGGCGAGCAATCCATACGAGTAGGCGACCGTCGTTCCGAATCGGGGAACGTCGGTGCTGGTGAGGTCGCGATCGGCGACCCAGTTCGTCCAACTCCGGGTCCCCGATGACGGATCGGTGAGCTCCCTCTGGAGCACCACGGTCGTGCCGGCCGCAGGGAGGCCCACAGCCAGGTGCTCGGCGAAGTAGTCGAAGCTCATCGAGTTGACCGGTGCCGACACGGCGTGGCTGCTGGCCAGCTCCCATGGCGCAGTTCGATACTTGGTGTGGATCTCGACGTTGGAGCCGTTGACGACGGCGGCGTATCGGTAGTCGCTATCGCGGCCGATAGCGAAGGGCGCAGTGCCCAGGCTCAGGCCGCGAGTGGCATCCGTCGAGAACGATCCGATGACGCTCCACGCCGACGAGGTCGACGCCCGGTCGATCACATCAACTCGGTAGCCGGACCCTACCGGCTGCATCACGGCGACCGTGTTGCCGTCGGGCGTGATGTCCACCGCCTGCGGGACCGTTCCGGGCGCGGCCACCGGATCCACCCCAGCGGCGATGTACAGGTCGCGCACCGAGGTGATGTCGACGTTCGAGTCTGCGAACGGCTGGGTGGCGTCGATCTTGGTGATCAGTTTGACGTCGCCCGCCGCCCACGGATCGCTGGCGACGACCATCGTCTCGCCGTAGTCGCTCACGGCCATCTGCTGTGCAGCGAGCATCGCCGCCTCCGAGGAGGGATCGATCTGCGGTTCGGAAGAAACGGCGTGTTGCAACGGAGCGCTGGTGTACAGCTTGAGTTGGGCGTGGGTCCAGCCACTTGCGTCGCTCAGACTGAGGTGCAGCGTCCCGTCGTCGAGCAGCACGCCCTCGACGAACTCGAGTGCCACGTCCGTCGCATAACTCGTGTGGCTGCCGACGATCGACGCGTCGACGACCGTGCCGTTCTCGTCGAGACCAAATGTCAGCTCCTCGATAGTGGTCGTCGCCGTGTACCGCGACATCCCCCAGTTCATCGGGCCCGACACCACGATTTGGTCGCGCAGCACGCCGTAGCCGTCGCCGACCACGATCTCGCCGCCACCCGAGCTCGGGATGATCTTGTAGAAGCTGGACGCGTCGAGCAGGCTTGCGCCGGTGTCGATCCAGTAGCCGTCCTGGGTGCGAGCGACAACGTCAGACAGACCGCCGGTTCGGCGCCAGCCTCCGAGTCCGTCGGCAGAGTACGTCACGATGCCGTGCGCCGGGTCGATCCCGGTCAACTCGGTTCCGTAGCCGTTGA
>JBCBSO010000834.1:0-1560 GCA_039819205.1 Actinomycetota bacterium | reverse complement strand
CTCGCCGTTCATCGACTAGAGGAAGACCTCGGTGATGCAGCACCGTGGGCTGCCGGCGCGCTTGCCGATCCACTCCTCGATGGGCCCGTGCTTCTGGTCGGCGACGACACCGTGCCGACGAACGACGCCCCGGACCAGTTGGTCGACGAGCTGATCGCCGCGCTGGGCGACGACGATGCGGTCGACCTGGTCGCCGACGAGGTCGATGGTCGGACGGCGTGGATGCGACTCATTCGTCAAGGCGCCGGCCCGCACGGCCGCCGCCGAGTGATGGCCATGCCGTGGGTGGCGCTGGCCGCCCTCGACGCAGACGAGCCCGAAGAGCGTTACGCCCGACTGCACGAATCCGACCGACCGCGGACCGGCCCTGCAGCCGAATGAGTGCGGTGGGTCCGCCGTCGCTGGCAATCCAGGTCGTGCTCTACCGGAGCGCGTTCGACGAGCAGCGACGGCTTGCGGAGGCGATCACCGCCTGCGCTGTCAATGCCCGGCGCGCCGGCGTAGTCGACCACGTCGCCGTGCGCTACGGCGACTGCTCGCCGGCACCGTGCATCACGCCGGACCAGCTCGATGCGCTGCGGTCCGCGCTCGCTGCGGCGACCGCTGATGTCACGTATTCGTTCTTCGACGCCAACCTCGGCTCAGCCGGCGGATCGAATCGGCTGGCTGCCCAGAGCGAAACCGACCTGATCTGGGTGCTCAACCCCGACACCTACCCGGCGCCAACGGCGCTGAACGAGCTGCTGTCGGCGCTACAACCCGCCGACGTGGGAATCGTCGAGGCACGCCAGGTGCCGATCGAACACCCCAAGGCGTATGACCCAGTGACCGGTGATACCGCGTGGGCCTGCGGGTTCTCTCTGATCACCAAGCGAGCTGTGTTCGACGAGGTCGGCGGCTTCGACGACCACTTCTTTCCGCTGTATGCCGACGATGTCGACTTGTCGTGGCGCGTGCGTGCCGCCGGCTTCGCCGTCCGTCACGTTCCAGCCGCGGTCGTCGTACACGACAAGCCGATCGAGGTCGAAGGAGCGGTGCGCTGGACGGCCGAGGCTGCGCGATCGAGCCATCTGGCCCGATTGTGGCTGTTCCGCAAGTACGGCCGGCGCGATCTCGAGGACGAGTTCCTCGCGCGTATCGATAACGGCAGCGATCCAGTCGCCGCCGACGCGGCCACCGAGTTTCGGCGGCGCGTGTTGGCGGGCGACGCACCGCCCGTCGTCGACCGGGCCGATGAGGTCGCCGAGTTCGTCGGCCGGCAGTACGGGCCCCATCGATTCGAGTACCAGGGCTGATGGGCGACGGCCTGCGCTACGACTTCGAGTTCTCGTGGGGATCGACGTATGCCCGCGCCGCACGATTGATCGCCGCGACGTGCCGACCCGGACGGGTGCTCGACCTCGGCGCCGGCGTCGGTTCGCTCGGTGCGGCCGTGCATGCGTTCGGTTTCGACTACCTCGGCGGTGACGTCGACCCCGCCAACGTCGCCGCGATGGGCGATCGCGGCCGCACCGCGTTTGAACTCGATCTACTCGCCGATGACGTCGTCGACCACGTCGC
>JBCBSO010000833.1:0-1563 GCA_039819205.1 Actinomycetota bacterium | reverse complement strand
GTGCGACACCCTCGTGATCGTCTACCCCACGTGGTGGTCGGCCCAACCAGCGATCCTCAAGGGCTGGTTCGATCGGGTGTGGATCAGCGGGGTCGCCTGGGAACTGCCGCCGGGCGCCAACCGCATTCGACCACTGCTGCACAACATTCGGCGGATCGTCGTGATCACGGCGCACGGATCTGGCCGATTGACCAACCTCGTCGAGGGACGGGTCGGCAAGCGTACGATCGGCCGTGGCCTCCGAGCGATGTGCCATCCGCTGGCCCGCACGCAATGGACGGCGTGTTACGACATGGACCGCAACTCCAACGAGGATCGGGAACGCTTCCTCCGCCGCCTCGACCGCCTGTAACGGAGTGTGACAGTTGGGGTCAGACCCCAACTGTCACACGGGAGACGCGACAGGTCAACACATCAGCACATGCGTGACAGATGGGGTCAGACCCCAACTGTCACATGCCACCTAACCTTGACTGACCGCAACGGCGATGTCGGCAGCGACGCTCGCGTTGTGTTCTGCAAGCGCCAGATTGGCGGGCACGCTGCGTCCCTCGGTGACATGGGCGATGCGCTCCAGCACGTACGGCGTGACCGCCGGGCCAACCACCCCGTCCGCGTCGGCGGCGGCCAATGCCGCGGAGATCGCCGCATCGATCTCCGCGCCGTCAAGCGCTGCGTCCTCAGGGATCGGCACGGCCAACAACACTCCACCCGTCCGCCGGGTCCCCGTGGCCAGGATCGACGCAACCTCAGCGGCGGACTCGACTCGATGCGCCACCGGGAACCCCGAGCTGCGCGCATAGAACGCCGGGAAGTCGTCGTGCCGCCAGCCGAGCACCGGCACCCCACGAGTTTCGAGGTACTCCAGTGTCTTGCCGAGATCGAGAAAAGCCTTGGCCCCCGCCGACACCGTGATCACCCGGTGATGAGCGATGGCGTCGAGGTCGGCGGAGATGTCGAAACTGTCGAGCCCTCGGTGCACCCCGCCGATGCCGCCGGTGGCGAACACCGCCACGTCGCCGGCGGCCGCGATCGCCAACGATGCCGACACCGTCGTGGCGCCAACGCTCCACGCCTGCGACACCGCCACCGGGACATCGCGCTCAGCCATCTTGCGCGCCTCGCCCAAGATGCGCGGATACTCCTCGTCGGCCAATCCCAACCGCACCTCGCCGTCGAGCACCGCGGTCACCGCTGGCACCGCGCCGGCACTGCGTACTGCGGCCACACATCGCTCGAGAGCGACGGCGTTGTCGGGCGATGGGAGGCCCAAGTTGGAGAAGATCGTCGACTCGAGGGCGACGATCGGCTGGCCGGCGCGTTGCGCGGCCGCCACCTCAGAGGAACGGCGCGGGGTGATCACCCCGCGAGTGTGCCAGCGTCAGAACGTGCCGACGAATGCGCCGTCGGGGTTACCATCGGCAATCACGCCGGGGGCATCTTCGATGGTGATCGCCAACGCCGACACCTCGCCTTCGACGGTGAACGTCTCGAGCTCCGGATTCGGCCCGAGGATCCCGAGCGAGATCACTTGACCGTCGGACACCACACCCCACAGTTGAT
>JBCBSO010000832.1:0-1569 GCA_039819205.1 Actinomycetota bacterium | reverse complement strand
GCGATGAGCATCGCCACAACTGCGGTGGCGGCGGTGGCACCGAACGCCAGCAGCGTGCGGAACCGGATCTCGACGGTGTGTGCCATGCCCGTACTCTCGCGCCGATCGCAGAGTTCGTGTTCGTTCTCGGGGCCGTGCGCCGCGACACCCGCAACCGACGACACCGAGAGTCGGCAGGGCTGTGGTTTGGCACCGGGTACGCCCCCAATATGCCAAACGGCGGACGCGGCGGTACCGGCATCGAGGCGGTCACCGAACTGACCGGGACCGTTCCGGCCCCACGTCGGGCCACCGAGCAGTCCTCTAGCGAGGCTTCATCAACGGAGTAGCAAGCCCGTCGAGTCAACACCGCTACCCGAGATCGAGCAGCTCAGAGCGCGAGATGTCGGGGAGGGAAGACCACTCATCGATTCCCAGGCGCTCCCTAGATCTGCTACACCTCATCGATGCGGTTGACGATCGACACAGCGCGATTCGCTCATGAGACGATCGATGGAGAGACGGTGATCATCGACTCGGTCGAGGGTCGGCTGACGGTGCTCACGGGTGTCGCAGCTGCTGCGTGGGATGCAATCGTCGCGGGAGTCACCGACGAGGAGCTGCTCGACAGTGCTGCGGCAAGGTTCGGCGACGAAGGCCGCGACGCGGTTTCCGAACTCGTGGCGGACCTTGTGGATGTGGGTCTGGTAGCTGCGACCGACACCGATGCTGCGCCGACCAATGGGGGAGCGGTTGCCTGGCCGGAGTCCTTCGTCGCCCCTGGAGTCGAGCATTACGACGACATCGCCGACATCATGACGATGGATCCGATTCACGAGGTAGACGTGCGGCAAGGTTGGCCGCGCCCCGACCCGAGTTGAGCAGCGACACATGAAGGGGGTCGATCGCGGTTCGTCGTGGCGCGGCACTCTGAAGGTTGCCGGCCTCGAGGCGCTGCTCACCATCGAAGGCGCAGCTGCAATCGATGGTGTGCTGCCGGCGTTCTCCCATCTCACCGAACGCCACAATGGAATCGACGAGCCGTGCGCAAGCGAAGCGGCGCTACCGATCAACATCGCAGTCGATGAGACGATCACCGACCGTGCGACGAGCCTGCCTCGCGGTCCCGTGTTCAGCGCCACAGGAGCTGGGCTTGTTCATCACGAGCCGCCGGCGGTGAATTGGTACGAGCGCGATCGGTGGATCGAGTTGCGAGCACCGGCGACGACGTTCTCGAACGGCCGTCTCCGTGCCCAGCCGGCGAACGGCGCACTGTCGATCTGGCTCGCCGATCACGGCGCGCTGTGGATGCATGTCGGTGCGGTCGTGGTCGATGGAAGAGCTGCGGTGCTCGTGGGATCCGCCGGCGCTGGAAAGTCGACCACCTCAGTGGCCTGTGCGCTGGCCGGCGCGGGTTTCGTCGGTGACGATTTCTGCGCAGTCGATGTCCATCGGCCGAGCGGGCCGACGATTCACTCGGTCTATGGCACGGCCAAGCTGCTGCCAGATGCCGACCGCCACTTGGGCCAACCGGGTGCCACAACACTGGGTTGGACCGCGGAGGGCAAACGGGTGGTGGCGATGACGGAG
>JBCBSO010000831.1:0-1571 GCA_039819205.1 Actinomycetota bacterium | reverse complement strand
GATCAGCGAAGACGTGGGCCTTCAGCTCGAGAACGTCACGCTCGACCTCCTCGGTGAAGCCAAGCGGGTGATCATCACCAAGGACGAGACGACGCTCGTCGAAGGTGCCGGCGATGCCGACGCGATCACCGGTCGGATCAACCAGATCAAGGCCGAGATCGAGAACACCGACTCCGACTACGACCGCGAGAAGCTGCAGGAGCGTCTCGCCAAGCTCACCGGCGGTGTCGCCGTGCTCAAGGTCGGCGCGGCCACCGAGGTCGAGCTGAAGGAAAAGAAGCACCGCATCGAAGACGCCGTGTCGACGACGAAGGCGGCGATCGAAGAAGGCGTCGTCGCCGGCGGCGGCGTCACCCTCGTCCGCGCCCAGCAGGCCGTGCTCGACATCGTCGAGCAGCTCGACGGCGACGAGGCGACCGGGGCCGCAACCGTCGCCCAATCGTTGGTGGGGCCGCTTAAGCAGATCGCCGAGAACGGCGGCCTCGAAGGTGGCGTCGTGCTCGCCAAGGTGCAGGAGCTCACGGGCAACGAAGGCCTCAATGCGGCGACCGGCGACTACGAAGACCTCGTGTCGATCGGGGTCATCGACGCTGCCAAGGTGACCCGCTCGGCGTTGCAGAACGCTGGCTCGATCGCCGCACTGTTCCTCACTACCGAGGTCGTCATCGTCGACAAGCCCGAGCCGGAGGCTGCCGCCCCCGACATGGGCGACATGGACTTCTAACAACTGTCGCCGCCTTACTCCGAGTCCGCACGGACCAGGGTCGGACGGCGGCGAGCCAGGCGGGCTCCCTGGCGGTCGCGCCGCCGGCCGTGCGGGCACGGGAGCACGGGTCCTTGAGCTGTCGTCGGTCGCGTTCGCGCGGTCAGGCGGGCGAGCGCCATGGGCGCGAGCACGGGAGGCGAGGCAGAGGCCGCCAGGCCGACCGAGCCCGGACATGACGGCGAGCCCGTATCGTTACGTCTCATGCGCGTGCAGACTGGGTTGGCGGTTGTTCATCTGTTCGGCAAACCGACGCCGGAGATCGACCGCGAAGCGGTGATCGCCGCGGTGAAGGCCGCCGAAGCCGACGACGCGCAGGTGATCACCGCTGCGATGCTCGGCCACAAGGCCGACGTGGCGTTGATGGCGCTCGCTCCGGATTGGCGCACGCTGCGCGCGCTGCAAACCGGCGTGTCGCGCGCCGGCCTCGAGATCGTCGACAGCTACGTATCGATCACCGAGGTGAGCGAGTACGCCAAGGGGATGCCCGAGCACATGCTCAACGCACGGCTGTACCCGACCTTGCCGCCTGAAGGCCTGGGCGCGTTCTGCTTCTATCCGATGAGCAAGAAGCGCGAGGCGCACGCCAACTGGTTCGCCACGCCCTTCGATGAGCGCAACGAGATGATGCGCGAGCACGGCGGGAGCGGGCGGAAGTTCGCCGGTCGTATCGTGCAACTGATCACTGGCTCGACCGGTCTCGACGACTACGAGTGGGGCGTCACATTGTTTGGCGACAGCCCTGACGCGATCAAAGACGTGGTGTACACCCTCCGCTTCGATACCGGCTCGGCGTTGTACGGCGAGT
>JBCBSO010000830.1:0-1579 GCA_039819205.1 Actinomycetota bacterium | reverse complement strand
GTCTTTGTAGACTCTACGACCAGTTATACCCGGCGGTCCCCTAAGGGAACCTGAACGAACCCACATCAAGATCCAAACGTTGCGTCGCCCTGCGGACTACGGGGTAGTCGGATCAAACGGACGTGATCGGGCGGTGTACCTCGAGGTGTCCGGAAACGCCCGGCAGCGAAGGCAGATACGCCCACGCGGTATCCGGCAGTATTGAGCGGCCTTCCAACTGACTGGTGAGGGTCTGACTTGTAACAGACGAGATGGTCGAGATCGGTCGGTCCGAGATCTCTGGTCCACCATTCGAGGTGATGGATCCTGCACGCACTGAACGGCATCTGACAGTCGGGGTGTGCACAGGTGGCGTGCATTCCAGCCAACGCTCGACGCTGTTCCGGAGTGGCCACCCGTTCGCTCGACACACATCGAGTTCGGCCGTCGCCGTCGAGAACGGTGGGGATGATGTCGGCCTCGCAGCACATCCGAGCGATCGTCGAAACCGAGCAATGGCACTCCGTCGATCGTTTCCGCGATCCCGGGCTCGTGCAGGCCGCTGAGAGCACCGCATGGTGCCGATCTGTTCACTGCCCATCTTGACGGGAAGGTGTCACGGCCGCCGCGAGTCCGGCGCCGCACGTACCGATCAGCGTCGACGAGACGGTCCGCGTATCGTCGAGTGCTGGAGGTGAGTGACATGAGCATTGAACGCGGCGACGCCGAGGTCGAGGTGATCGCAGGTCGGCGCACGATCGTCACGGCGCTTCCGCTCAAGCGCGCAGCTCGGCAACGGTTATCTGAGCTGCTCGAAGCTCGGGTGCTCGACGTACGCGAACCGTGCGACCACCCTGACCTCGTGCTGACACCCGCATGCAGCCCGCAGCTCATCGCAGCGCTCGGCCGGAAGTACAACGGCGCCCAGGTTGTTGTTGTCGAACTCGACGATTGGGAGTTCGGGATCGAGTTGTCCGGCCCGGTGAAGCGCATCCTGCGCAGCGGAGCTGCGGCATATGTGTTGGCCGACAGCATCGACGAGCTCGCCGCCAAGATCGCCGCTCGGCCCCACGCCGAAGAAGCGACGGAGTCCGACCCCGCAGCCGTTCATGAGCTCGCCGCCGCTGCAACCGTTGACGATCTCATCGCGGCGTTCCTGCGCGAGTCCGTCGAGTACTCCACGCGCCACCGTCCCCCCGACGACTGACGACACCGGGCGTCTACGGTTCGCGCCCCGAACGTCGCACGACTTGGGGCTGGGTCTCAAGTGAGGTGCCGGCCGCCGTCGACGACGATGCGTTGGCCGGTGATGAAGCCGGCACCGGCGGACGCCAAGAACGCAACGGCGGCGGCCACGTCCGCTGGGGTGCCAATGGCGCCGGCAGGGATGGTCGAGCGGTACGTCTCCAGTTCGTGATCGTCGAGGTTGGCGTGGCGTTCGACGGGGATGAAGCCGGGGGCAACCGCGTTCACGGTGATCCCGGCGGATGCGTACTCGAGGGCGGCGGCGCGCATCAGGCCGACCTGTGCGGCCTTCGCGGTGACGTACGCAGTTCGGTCGGGTGGGAGCTTGCTGGTGACTTCGCTGTCGATGTGCACG
>JBCBSO010000829.1:0-1582 GCA_039819205.1 Actinomycetota bacterium | reverse complement strand
GGATCGGTCCGAGTCGGGCGATCAGGCCGGCCGGCAGCGAGTCGCGGATGCGTGAGTGCTCGACCTTGCCTTCGATGTGGCGGCGCAGCGCGGGATCGACCTCGATGGTGGCGGCGTTCTGGAGGGCGATGCCGGTGACGTCGTCGGTGATGGGCGAGAAGGTGCCGTCGCCGTCGAAATCGGCGATGAGCCCGCCGACGGACTCGGAGACGCCGTTGACGATGTTGAGCTCGAAGAGCTCGCGCTGGTCGTCCGTTGTGCCGTTGCCGTCCTGGTCGCGGGTGCCGACGTAGTAGACCTTGCCGGTGATGGGGTCGGTCTCGAGGGCCTGGATGTTGTTGATGGGGCGGTTGGCGTTGTCGGTGATGTTGCCGCGGAGGGTGACGGCGGTGACGACCGCGCCGCGGATGTTGGCGGTGCGTTCGATCTCGTAGAGCTGGTGGAGGCTGGTGGCGGGGTCGGATCCGGCCTGGTGGACGAAGAAGACGCGGCCGGTGTCGGTGACGGTGAGGGCGGCGACGTTGAAGTCGGTGTTGGCGGCGCCGGCGATGCCGGCGATGGTGCCGACGCTGGCGTCGGGGACGGGGGCCTCGCCGACGGAGCCGATGACGTAGAGGGTGCCGTTCTCGTCGGAGTCGATATCGAAGATCTCGGTGATCGCGCCGCCCTGGGCGTTGGTGATCTGCCCGAGGAAGGTGACGCCGGTGGCGGAGGTGCGGTCGGTGTCGATGCGGTAGAGCTCGCGGAGCCCGTCGTTGTCGTTGATGGCGAAGACCGAAGCGCCGGTGGCGTCGGGGGTGACGGTGACGGCGACGAACTCGAGGTTGGTGCCGAGGTCGCCGTTGAAGGCGCGTGCGTCGCCGAGCCCGCCGCTGCTCCTGACGACGGCGTCGTTGACGAGCGTGGTGTCGGAGTCGGCGTTGTCGGCGATGCTGAAGATGATGCCGTTGATATCGGATCCGAGCCCGACGTTGTTGGCGGGGACAGCGCCGAGGGCCGACCGCGTGCTCGAGAGCGCGGGATTGGTCAGATCGATCTCGATGATCTGTCGCTGATCGGAGCCGTTCGCTTCGTTGACGGAGATGAGGCTGCCGGAGGCGTCGGTATCAAGGCCGGAGAGGGTGACGTTGGCTCCCTGGACGGTGATGGGCGTCCCGGTGATGAGGGCGTCTAGTGTGCCGTTGACGATGGAGACGCGCGCGAGCGACGCGACGGCGCCGTTCTGGTGGACGCCGTAGAGGATGTTGCTGCCGGGAAAGGCGGGGTCGTCGGCGAAGGCGATCTCGCGGAGAAGAGCGACGTCGGGGTCGACTCCGCCAAGGGTGGTGACCAGCCCGGTGGTCGGATCGATGGTGAAGACGCGTCGCGATCCGGCGATGTCGCCGACGGCGAAGAGCTCGCCGGTGAGGGGGTTGATGTCGATGCTGGAGATATCGGATACGGCGCCGAGCGTGCTGGTGATGTTGGCGATGAGGGTGAAGCTCGAGACCTCGCCGTCGGCGTTGAGCGTTCCCTGGAAGAGCTCGAGCCCGCTGTCGCCGGTGTTGACCGCGAGGATATTGCCGGCGTTATCAACGGCGAT
>JBCBSO010000828.1:0-1596 GCA_039819205.1 Actinomycetota bacterium | reverse complement strand
CGCCAGTTCAAGGCGCTCCAAGGCGACGTGCAACAGCGCGTCGACGACAAGAAGACGCCGATTGCCGCGATCGCCGCCGGTGGCGGCATTGCGTTGCTGATCATCTTCTTCCTGCTCGGGAAGCGTTCCGGCAAGAAGGCCTCTGCGGTCGTCGAGATCCGCCGCATCTGATGGCGCTGATTCCGTATTACTACCGGCCGTCGGTTGCGCTGCGGCGCAACGTGGTGCGCCAGGGGATCCTCGGCGGTAGCCCGTTCTGGCGCGTCGTGGCGGTGGGCTACTACGGGCGCCGCTTCGTCAAGCGGTACATGGGTCGTCAACCCGAAACGCTGGGGGTCTACAACCTCGGCATGGGTGCATTCTTGACCGTGGCGACGTCGAAGCCCGTTCGTCGCCGTGCCGCGCGTCGCGCCGGGATCACCTTGGCGGCATTGCGGGCGAAGGCCGACGCCGACGCCCAGGCCGCGCTCGACCAGCTGTGAGTACCGCGTTCGCGTTCGGCGATCGCGTCCTCCTGCTCGACCAGAAACGCCGTCGATACCTCATCGAGCTGGAGGCCGATGGCGAGTTCCATAGCCACGCCGGACTGATCGCCCACCGCGACCTGGTCGGTGCCACACCAGGGATCGTGGTCCGATCGACCAAGGGCGCCGACTACACCGCCCTCCGCCCCACGCTCGAGGACTACGTGCTGGAGATGCCGCGCGGCGCACAGGTGATTTATCCGAAGGATCTCGGCCCGATCTGCATGCTCGCCGATATCGGCCCCGGGTGCCGCGTGTTCGAGAGCGGTGTTGGTTCAGGAGCGCTGTCGACCACCATGTTGCGCTACGGCGCCGAGGTGGTCGGGTACGAGCTGCGCGAGGACTTCGCCAACCGGGCGCGCAAGAACGTCGAAGGCTTTCTCGGTGCAGTGGCAATGGACCGTTACCGGGTGTGCATTGCGGACAGCTACGACGGCGTCGACATCGCCGACGGCCCGTTCGACCGCGGCGTTTTGGACCTTCCGGAACCGTGGCGCGTCATTCCGCACCTGGAGGCCGCCTTGGAACCAGGTGCGCTCGTGGTGGCCTACACGCCGTCGATCACCCAGGCGCAACAGACGCGCGAGGCGATGAAGGGACGATGGATCGACGCCCGTACCGTTGAGGTGTTGCATCGCGGGTGGCACATCGACGGTGCGGCGGTGCGCCCCGATCACCGGATGGTTGCCCATACCGGCTTTCTCAGCGTGGGTCGGTTTCTCGGGTCGTCGCGCTCCGCTGGAGCCTGAACTCGGCTCAGCGCGGCTCGAGGTCGAGCGCCATTCGCAACCCGTCGAGCAGCGCCTCGGTATCTGGCCACGGGATGCTCGGACGGGAGCCCTGTAGATCGACGATGCCGTGGATCCAGGTGTGCACTTGCACAGCGACGAAGAACGGATCACGTTCGTCGTTCTGTGCTCGAAGGATGTCGCCGACGGTGTCGACGAGGAGCTGAAAGGCGCTGTCGCCGTCGATCGCAGTGGTCGACGAACCATCGACGACCCCTACGAACGGTTCGCCACCATGGGGCAGGCCTACGTTCGCTTCGCCATGGAACGGCCCGGGCGCTATC
>JBCBSO010000827.1:0-1610 GCA_039819205.1 Actinomycetota bacterium | reverse complement strand
GTGGGACCTCATCCGGCCGGCATGAGCCGCCGCCAGCGCCGCCCTCGCCGCCGCCGTCGCAGCGATAGGTGCTGCGACCACCGGTCGTGTTCGTCAGGCGTCGGTCTCCTGCTCGGCGAGAAACTGCTGCTTGACGGCTCGCCACGCCTCGTCGGTGTGATCGCGCCGCCAGTACGGCGAGATCGAGGCCCCCTCTTTGGTCAGTCCGCGATCCGACAGGAGATGCCGCCGAACCGCGCGAGTCTCCCCGGCTTCGCCGTGCACGAACACCTGCGGCGCGCCGGCCGGGAACTGGTGCGCGCGGATCGCCTCGACGAGCAGCGTGTCGGGCGATGGCGCTCCCGCGCGATGCAGCCAGCTCACCGACATGGTGTTCGGTCCATCGAGGTCCACCTCGTGTGCGGGGGAATCGACGACCAAGAACACCGCTGCCACTGCGCTCGCCGGGAGCACCTCGAGCGACGCCGCGATCGCCGGCAATGCGCTCTCGTCGCCGGCGAGCAAATGCCACGCCGCACTGGGGTCTGGCGTGTAGCCGCCCCCCGGGCCGAGCACCTGGAGCGCGTCCCCAGGCGTCGCATGCTGGGCCCAACGCCCTGCGTATCCAACGTCGCCGTGGGCGACGAAGTCGAGTGTGAGCTGTCCGGCGTCGGCGTCCCACCGACGCACGGTGTACCGCCGACCCCGCGGCCGGTGCTCGGGCTCTGCCGCCCGCGCCGCGTCGATGTCGAAGGGCGCGCTATATGTCGCGCCCTCGGGAATGAACAAGGCGTTGACGTACTGGTCGGTGTGCGCCGTCGGTGTGAACTCGGCGAGTCCCGGCCCGCCGAGCACGATGCGGCGCATGCTCGGCGTGAGCCACTCGGCCGTCTCGACGATGCCGTGATGCGATGCGGGGCCACTCATGGCGCCGATGGTAGGGGGATCACTACGTCGGCACAACGCAGAGAAATCACCATGGCTTGCAGTTGATAGTAGGAATGCTTAACATCATCGCCGATGCGCGTCGGCTGGACCCTCTTGCTTGCTGCCGCGACCGCGCTTGCGGCGTGTGGTGGCGGCGACGATGCGGCGAGCACGACTGCCTCCGTTGTCGACGTGGCAACGACCGCCTCGCCCGCCACGACGGCGGCGACTGACGTTGCGGCGACTGACGTTGTGACGACTGAGGCCCTGACGAGCGCGCCGACGACCGACGCCCCGACGTCGGATACTCAGCCTGTTGGGGCTGCACCGATCACCGTCGTCGACGATCGGGGCGTCGAAGTGGTGATCGAGTCGGCCGACCGCATCGTGCCGGTCGACGGCGATCTCGCGGAGATCGTGTGGGCCCTCGGCCTCGGCGACAACGTGGTCGCCACCGACATCTCAGCGACCTACCCCGACGCCGCCGACACCAGCACCAAAATCGGTTACCAACGAGCGCTGTCACCCGAGCCGATCCTCGAGCAGGACCCGACCGTGGTGTTGGCGACCGCGATCGCCGGCCCGCCCGAGACCCTCACCGACCTCGAGCGCACTGGTGTGCCGGTCGTGATCGTCCCCACGCCGCCGACCGTCGAGTGCAGCGGCGACTGCACGAATCTTGGTCGCCGGGCCATCGACGGTCG
>JBCBSO010000826.1:0-1612 GCA_039819205.1 Actinomycetota bacterium | reverse complement strand
GTTCGGATGTCGGCTCGCAGTGACGGCGGTGCGTGGTGATCAGCGTCAACCGGTCACGACGGCCAGCGCACTCGCCGACCGTTTGCTCGCCGAGTCTGGCGTCCCGGCATTGCGGGCCGAGGTTGCGCAGCGTTTCACGACACGCCGCGACCTGTTGAAGGCGCGCCAGGGCTTGGCGGCGGCACGCCACGCCGCGCTCGCCCTCCGTGACAACGCATTGGCGAGCGAGGTGGAACGAATCACAGACGGAGCCCACGAGTTCGCCGAGCTACGCGTGCTGAACGCGCTCCGCACGGGAGCCGTCCGGTTCGACGAGCAACGGACGCGGGCGGCGGTGGTGCTGCTCGTCGAGTCGGCCATCGACATCCGCCTCGGCCTCGCGGGCGGCGCCGGCGAAGCGGAGATTCAACTCGCCGCAACCGAGCATCTGGCGATGTGGCAGTCGCAAGCCGAACATCCGTTGGCGACTCCCGACGCGGCCGCCGCCGCCCGCGTCCTCACCCGCACCTGCGAAGCCCTCCTCGCCGCGTCCACCTCTCCCTGAAAAACCGGGGATTCCCGGCGCCTCGCGCCGGATCTTGCACACAGAAGCAGCCCGAACGCGCAACGACGGGGGCTCACACCCCCGTCGTTGCGTCGCGATGTGGTTGCTGGCGCTCAGTCGTTCGGCACCCCCAGGGTGAGCGGGTTGGCGAACACCGAGTCGACGTCTTCCTCGACCGGATCCTGCTCGGGCTGCTCCTCGACGGGCTGTTCGTCGATCAGCTCCTGCTCGATCGCCTCCGGATCGCCCGGCTGCTCCTCGACCGGCTCGTTTGGCTCGTCCTCGGCTGGCGCGTCGTCGACCGGCACCTCGGGGAGTGGATCGACCGGAGTCTCGGGCGTCGCAGGAACGGTGGCCGATGGAGGCGCAACGGGTGCGGGGACGGGGGTCACAGCGATGTCGACGTCTTCGCCGTCGTCGATCGGTTCAGCGGCTCCACCGCCGGGTACGGTCGACGGCGGATCCACGACGGTGGTCGACGTGGATGAGGTGGTCGACGTCGGGCCCGAGAGCGGCGCGTACTCGAAGTCGGCGTGGTCCAAGAGGGTGATGCCGTTGTCCGTCTTAAGGCTCCACTGAGCGCCGTTCACCACGATCCAGATGCAGTCGTAGCGGTCGGACTCGCAGACCGCATCGGTGGGGACTGGATCGACAAGGTCGGAGTCGCCAATGCGGTAGTACTTCTTCTTCCCAGCCGCACTGAGCTCGGCCTGCAGCAGGTACTCCCCCGACCGCAACTTGGTGGTGAACTCGGCCTTGGTCTTCTTGGCGACCTCCTTGCCAAGCTTGCAGTTCGCCCCGCTCTGGTCGCAGTCGACCTTGTAGATCACAGTGTCGACGTCGGCGTCGTCGAGCAATCCGGCGCTGGTCAGGTTGCGCACATGCAATGGCATGTTGTTGCCAGCGGCGGAGGGCGAGCCGGTCGGGGCGAGGAACACGCTGCCGAGGGCTGCGCTGAGCGCGACGGCGGCGGTGGCGATCGAAGCGGTGAGGGTGAAGTTGCGGGACATTGGATGGCTCCTTGGTGAGGTGATGAGTAGCGATGTCGTTTGACACCGATCACGCTCC
>JBCBSO010000825.1:0-1615 GCA_039819205.1 Actinomycetota bacterium | reverse complement strand
CCACCACCAGCAGGCCAAAGATCAAGAACAGGGCCAGCTGGTGGTGGTGCTCGGCGTCTTCCCGCCGATCACCGACTCCTGGGACATCGTCGGCCTCATGATCGTGTCCAACCGCGGCATCGCCATGCCGTGGTACGACGACGGGGCCGGGTGGCTGCTGTTGGGCGCGATGGTCGTCGGCATCATCGCATGGTGGGGCGTTGCCCGATGGCGCAACTCGGTCGCCGACCGCACCGGAGCGCCCTCCCACTCGGGCATCTGGGGCGTCGCGGTGTTTCTGATCATCGTCGGCGCCGTGTGGTTCGGGGTTGGCTTCGGTGTCACCACACCCGATATCGATGGTCGCCAGACGGTGGGCGGGATCCGGGTCGATCCCTCGTTCTTTGCATTGTTCTTCGCGCTGGTGATCTACACGGCAAGCCACATTGCCGAGATCGTCCGCGGATCCATTCAGGCGGTGCCCAAGGGCCAAGGCGAGGCGGCCCACGCCGTTGCGTTGAGCGGCTTTCAGCGGATGTGGCATGTGATCTTGCCGCAGGCGTTCCGCATCGCCATTCCGCCGATCGGCAACCAATACCTCAACCTGATCAAGAACTCATCGCTTGGCGCGGCGATCGGGTACTACGACCTCACGCTGGTGGCCCAGACCACCGTCGGCAACGGCTCGCCCGCCGTGCCCGTATTCACCCTCACGATGGCGATCTACATCGTCATCTCGTTGACCACCTCGGCAGTCGTCAATGTTGCCAACCGTCGATTCACGTTGGTCGAACGATGAGTTCGACACATCGGAGCGAACGATGAGTTCCACATCGGAGCAAACGGTGAGTCCAGCACCACGACCAAATAGGAATGCTGCGGCGACCTGGCTGCGGCGCAATCTCTTTCGCAGCTGGGTCGACGGCGTACTGACGGTCGTATTCGGAGCGATTGCGATCTGGCTCCTGTACCGCACGCTCAACTACATCTTCGTTACTGGCCGGTGGGAGATCATCCGCGTCAACCTGCGGCTACTGATGATCGGCCGATTCCCCGACACCCACGTACTGCGGCTGTCGGTGGCGATCATCGCTCTCGCCGGCTGGGCTGGCGTGCTCGCCGGCATGATCCGCGCCCGTCAGGTGCGCGCCGGTCGAGTCGACGCCGACGCCACCAAGTGGAGCGCAGCTCGGGTCCGTGACCTCGCCGAACGATTCTGGCTGCCGTTCGTGGTCATCCTGCTCGTGTTGTTGCTCACCTCCACCAGCGGGCCGTGGATCACGGCGGTGCTGACGCTCGTCGCCGCCATCGTCGGGCGACTGATCGGGCCCTTCATCGGACGCCTTCGTCCGGGCCCGGCGGGGAGCGCGCTGTTGGTGATCGCACTCGCCGCCGTGCCGGTCGGGTTGTACTTCTACGTCGTTACCGCAGTCGGCTTCGACGACTGGGGCGGCTTCATGCTCAACATCTTCTTGGCCATCTGCGCCATCGTGTTGTGCTTCCCGCTCGGTGTGTTGCTCGCGCTCGGCCGGCGCTCGCAACTCCCGCTCATCAAGGTGGTCGCCACGGCCTACATCGAGCTCGCCCGCGGTGCGCCGCTGTTCGTGCTCTTGCTCCTGGCGAATGTCGCCCTCGG
>JBCBSO010000824.1:0-1623 GCA_039819205.1 Actinomycetota bacterium | reverse complement strand
GCCGGCGGCGCCGCTGTCCTGGTCGATCCGTTCGATGTCGCTGACATCCGGCGGGGGGTCGACGATGCGCTCGGCCGACGTCTCGAGCTGGCCGAGGTCGGGCGCACCCGCGCAGCAGCACTCACCTGGTCGGCGACCGCCGACGCCACGGCGGCCGTGTACCGCGAGTTGTGTCGATGACGGGTACTTCGGCGGCGACCCCGGTCGCAGTGAATCTGTTGTGGTGCGTCCCTGGTCGCGTCGGCGGATCCGAGGAGTATCTGGTACGCCAGCTCCTCGGGCTGGCCGACAGCGCTTGCGAGTTCGCCGCCACGCTCTTCTGCCTCGACTCGTTCGTCGACGCTCATCCTGACCTCGTCGCCCGTGTCGCGGTCGAAACCGCCCCGATCGACGGCACCAACCGGGCCCGCCGCGTCGCCGCAGAGCACACCTGGCTCGCCCGCCGCACCGGAGCCGCGGCACTGGTGCACCACGGCGGTGGCACGGTCCCGGCGCGGCCAGATCGCCCGGTGGTGTTGACGATCCACGACCTCCAGTGGCTGACCTACCCCGAGTACGTGGCGCCGGTGAAGCGGCGCTATCTGCGGTGGACGGTGCCTCGTTCCGTGCACCGTGCCGCCGTGGTGGCCGTGCCCACCGAGTACGTGCGCGCGTCGGTGGTCGATGCGTTCGGCGCGGATCCCGACCGCGTCGTCGTGGTACCGCACGGCGTCGAAGCCGACCTCGGCGCGGGTGTCGCCGACGATGCCGAGTTGCGCCATCGATACGCGTTGGGTGACCGGCCATACGTGGTGTATCCGGCGATCACCCACCCGCACAAGGGGCACCGGTTCCTGCTCGACCTGTTGGCGACGCACTGGCGCACCGACGTGAGCCTCGTACTTCTCGGCGGCGCCGGTGCAGCCGACAACGCTGTGGCGGCGGCGGTGACCGAGCTCGGCCTCGAGGACCGGGTCGTGCGTCCGGGCCGTGTTTCCGCAGCGGACCGCGATGGACTGATCATGGGTGCGGAGGCGCTGGTGTTTCCGAGTGAGTACGAAGGATTTGGTGCGCCGGTGATCGAAGCCATGACACTCGGGACGCCCGTGATCGCCAGCGACCGCGCCGCGCTGCCCGAGGTGGTCGGCGACGCTGGCTTGGTGCTGCCGCTCGACCTCGACGCATGGTCGGGTGCGCTCGACACCGTGCGCGGCGAGCGATCCCAGCTGATCGCCGCCGGATACGAGCGAGTCGAGGCGTACACGGCTGCGCGTTCCGGTGCGGCGCTCGCTGCCGCATATCGCCTGGCGGTTGGGGTGACGCGATGACGCGTCGGCTCGGCCCATCGGGGAGTCCGACGGTCGTCGTCCTCTGTCCACACTTCGCTCCCGACACGGCGCCAACCGGCACGGTGATGACACGAATCGTCGACGAGTTGGTGCGACTCGGTCATCGCGTCCACGTGGTCACGTCGTTGCCGTGGTATCGAACCCACGCGATCGAGGACGGGTGGACGGGACGGCGCATCCGTACCGAGACCACCGAGTGGGGCTCGATCACGAGGGTCGATCCCTTCCCGGGCGATGACAAGTCGAATCTCGCTCGTCGAGCACTCGGCTTCGTCGGCTACAGCGCACTCGCCGG
>JBCBSO010000823.1:0-1631 GCA_039819205.1 Actinomycetota bacterium | reverse complement strand
AACTCGGCGCGCCCCCACAACATCCCGATGCCGGTCGGGCCGCACATCTTGTGGCTGGAGAACGCGACCAGATCGGCATCCCACGCCTGCACGTCGGTGAGATTGTGTGGCACGTATTGGCAGGCGTCGACCACGGCGAGCGCACCCGCTGCGTGCGCTGCTGCGCACAACTGCGCTGTTGGCGGAATCGTGCCGAGTACGTTGCTCATCGCGGTGAACGAGAACACCTTGGCCCCGTCGAGGAGCTCGTCGAGGGGCGTGAGGTCGAGTTGCCCGTCGTCGGTGAGCGGCACGTAGCGCAGCTCGACGCCGCGCTCTGCGGCGAGCATCTGCCAGGGGACGATGTTGGCGTGATGCTCCATCTCGGTGAGCACCACCACGTCGCCTGCTGCGAGGTTGGCGCGGCCCCAGGTCTGGGCGATGAGGTTCATCGACTCGGTGGCGTTCTTGGTGAACACCACCTCGTCGGTCGACGGCGCGTTGATCAGCTGGGCGACCGCCTTGCGGGCGCCTTCGTACGCATCGGTTGCTTCGCCGGCGAGGCGATACGAGCTGCGGTTGATCGGCGCATACGACCGTTCGAGGAACTGCGACATCGCGTCGATCACCGAATGTGGCTTCTGCGAAGTGTTGCCCGAGTCGAGATACACGATCGGCCGGCCCTCGATCTGGCGATCGAGGATCGGGAACTCCTTGCGGATCGTGGCGACGTCGAGGCTCATCGGCGATCAGCTCGCAGCGGCGCGGAACGCGTCGTAGCCTTCGCGTTCGAGTTGTTCGGCGAGTTCCATGCCGCCGCTGACGACAATGCGGCCGTCGACCAAAATGTGCACGTGGTCGGGGGTGACCTCGTCGAGCAGGCGCTGATAGTGCGTGATCAGCACGACACCCATCTCGGGGCGGTCGTTGCGCACTTCGTGGATGCCCTGCGCGACGATGCGCAGCGCATCGATGTCGAGGCCGGAGTCGGTCTCGTCGAGAATTGCCACCTCTGGTTCGAGAATGGCCATCTGCATGATCTCGTTGCGCTTCTTTTCGCCGCCCGAGAACCCCTCGTTGAGGTAGCGATCGACGAAGCTCGAGTCCATCCCGAGGCGCTTCATCCACTCCATCGTGGCCAGGCGGAGTTCGAGCACTGACAGATCGATGCCCTTGCGCTGGGAGAGCGCCTGGCGGAGGAACTGGATGACCGATACCCCGGGGATTTCCTGGGGGTACTGGAAGGCGAGAAACAAGCCGGCCTTCGCCCGGTCGTCGGGTTCCCACTCGGTGATGTCGTCGCCGCGCAGCGCAACGGTGCCGTCGGTGACTTCATACTCCGGCGACCCCATCAACGTCGCGCCGAGCGTGGACTTGCCCGACCCGTTGGGGCCCATGATCGCGTGGATCTCGCCGGCGTCGACGGTGAGATCGAGGCCGCGCAGGATCTCGTCGTGATCGTCTTCGCCCGGCTCAGCGGCGGGGCGAGCATGGAGATTTTCGATCCGAAACAGCGCCTCGGTCACGCCGTCGAGGTTAGCGCTGGTCACGGCAATTATCACTATGCCGATAGTGCAAATTCGAGCGGTGCGCGGGCGGCCCGGCTGGACTACCGGACGCGGTCGAGCGATCGGGCGACGAGGTTCTCCAGG
>JBCBSO010000822.1:0-1639 GCA_039819205.1 Actinomycetota bacterium | reverse complement strand
CTTCTTCAATCGCATCTTGCCGGGCGAAGTGGCGAACGTCGCCATGCATCCCGGCAACGAACAGCACCTCGTACGGCGTGGGATCCTCGCCTCCCTCGTCGGCGAACGCCATGTCCATCGTGATCGGGCCCGGCGAGTCGCTGTCGGCGCGGTGCGCATCGAGGGTCATCTGAATGGCGGTATCCGGGTTGACCCGGATGACGAGCTGGTCCGGCTCGGCGAGCCGACCCTGGAACTGCCCGAAACCGAGCTTGGGTGGGTGCTTGAACACCAGCCGCACCTCGGTCATCGTCGCCGCCAGGTGCTTGCCCGCGCGGATGAAGATCGGCACGCCCGACCAGCGCCAATTGTCGATGTCGAGCTTCAGCGCAACGAACGTCTCGGTCGTCGACCCATCGGCGACGCCTGGTGTGTCGAGGTACCCGTCGTACTGTCCACGCACGTAGTGCGCCGGGTCGGCGGGTTCGATCGCCCGCATCGCGGCGACGACGGCGTCGCGCATCACCTCCGCGTAGTCGCCGGCCGGGGGCTCCATGATCGTCGCCGCCAACACCTGCAGCAGGTGGTTGACCACCACGTCGCGCAGCGCACCGACCGGGTCGTAGAAGTGCCCCCGATCTTCCACGCCGAACGCCTCCAGCATGGTGATCTGGATCGACTCGACGAAGTGCCGATTCCACACCGGCTCGAGCATCATGTTGGCGAACCGCAGATAGAGCAGTTCCTCCACGCCCATCTTGCCGAGCCAGTGATCGACGCGCAGAATCTGCTCTTCATCCACGTACTGGTGGAGTTCTGCCGCAAGCGCCCGCGCCGAGTCGAGGTCGTGACCGAACGGCTTCTCGATCATCAGCCGAGCGTCTTGTGTCAAGCCCGCCTCGCTCAAGCCACGCACGACACGAGCGAAGAGGAACGGCGGGATCTCGAGGTAGTACAGCGGACGAGTAGCGCCACCGAGCGCCTCGCCGACCGCGGCGTACGTCGCCGGATCGTCGAAGTCGCCCTTGAGATACGACAGCCGTGCGACGAGCCGGGCGAACACGTCGTCGTCGATCTCGCCACCCTCCTGCTCGACAATCGAGGTGCGCGCCCGAGCGGCCAACTCGTCGACGGTGTAGTCGTCGATCGCCACACCGATGATCGGGCAGTCGAGCAGGCCGCGCCGCTCGAGCCGGTACAGCGAGTGATAGGTCATCACCTTGGCCAGGTCGCCGGTGATGCCGAAAATGACCAGCGCGTCCGACACAGGCCCGGGCCCGCTCGAAGACTCGTCGCTCATGTTGTTGTGCTCCTTGGGGTGCAATCAGTCGTCGCCGTCGATCGCACGATCGAGTTCGATGGCGGCAACGATCAGGCTGAGGTGGGTGAACGCTTGGGGGAAGTTGCCGAGCTGCTCGCCGGTCACGCCGACTTCTTCGGAGAACAGCCCAAGGTGGTTGGCGTGGGTGAGCATCTTGTCGAAGGTCAGCCGCGCCTCGTCGACGAATCCGGAGCGGGCGAGCGCGGCGACGTACCAGAACGTGCACAACGAGAACGTTCCTTCGGTGCCGGTGAGCCCATCGGGCGACGCTCGGGGGTCGTAGCGATACACGAGGCTGTCGGTGACGAGGGTCTCGCGAATCGCCTGCAGCGTCGACAA
>JBCBSO010000821.1:0-1639 GCA_039819205.1 Actinomycetota bacterium | reverse complement strand
CGGCATCGGCCATCGGTCGGAGCGTAGGCGCGGGAGTCGATTCGAGCTGCGCCGGATATCTCTGACTAAGGTCAGGGAAATGCCCACCGACGAACAGGTCGCGACGCTGCGCCGCTTTCACCGAGTGGTGACCGAACGGGTCGGCGCGCTCGACGAGGGGTACCTCGCTCGTCCTCGGCCGCTCGCCGCATCGCGCTTGTTGTGGGAAATCGGCGATGCGGCCGATGTGCGCGATCTGCGGACTCGACTAGAGATCGACTCGGGATATCTCACGCGGCTGCTTGGGCAGCTGCGCACCGAGGGCCTCGTCGAGATTGGCCGGAGCCGACGCGACGCACGCGTCCGCACGGTTCGTCCGACGGCGGCAGGTCGGGCCGAACTCGCAGTGCTCGATCAATCGAGCGACGCGCTGGCGCGATCTCTCCTTGATCCGCTCAACGAGCGGCAGCTCTCAGCGTTGATCGACGCCGCGCACACGGTCGAGCGACTGTTCACGGCTGGGCTCGTACGGGTCGAGTCCGTGGACCCCGACAGCGACGATGCCAGGTTCTGCGTGGCGCAGTACTTCGGCGAGTTGGCCGAGCGGTTCGAGGGAGGATTCGATCCCGCGACCACGCGGAGCGCGTCGGGTGATGAAGTCCGACCGCCAGCTGGCTTGTTCCTCGTCGCCTCGTTGCGCGGCGAACCCATCGGGTGCGGCGGACTGAAGTTCGTCGGTGACGGTGCCGCGGAGATCAAGCGGATGTGGGTGGCGCAGAGTGCGCGCGGTCTGGGCGTCGGGCGCCGGTTGCTCACCGACCTCGAGCAGGCGGCGCACGCGAGTGGCGCCACACGGGTACGCCTCGACACCAATCGCGCGCTGCGCGAGGCGATCGCGATGTATCGCTCGTCGGGCTATGTCGAGGTTCCCGCGTTCAACGACGAGCCGTTCGCCCACCACTGGTTCGAGAAGCAGGTCGGCGACTAGCTCGGAGCCTCGGCTGCTGCGCTGTCGACTCGGCCGTGAAGCAACGTTCGTTGGTCATCGACGGTGGCGACCACGAAGATCGACGAATCGAGTGCGGTGACCTCCACGCTGCCGTCCCATCGAGCGGCATCGAACCCGAGTTCGTCAGCGAGGTCGATCTCGTCCCACTGCTGGCCATCGATGCTCACGCGCACGATCGGTTCGCCGTCCGGGTCGGGGGCGACCCAGCCGAATTCGCCGCGCGTGCGCAGGTTGATGCCGGGCACGGCAGGTAACTCGGCGAAGCGTTCGCCGTCGGTGGTGGTCCAGTCCCTGGCCTGTTCACCATTGGACATGCTCACGATGATCTCGTCGGCGTTGGCGTGCACGGCGATGGGAGTGTTGAGCGCCGGTGACACGGGGAGCGGTAGTTCGCTCCACTCGACACCATTTGTTGACGTCCAGGAGCGGGCTCCTTCGCCGCGGCTGACCATGGCGATCGCCACCAGCCGGTCGGCGATCTGCGCTACGCGCACGCGTTGCCAGCTCTGCCACGGCCGCTCGATCGAGTTGAAGCCTGACCCGTCCCAACGGAGCCATTCGGGTACGTCCAACGGGCGCACGGCGTCGAGCGGCGATCGCATCGTGGGATCGGCATCGACCGTCCACACGACCGCGCCCGACTCGGTCTCG
>JBCBSO010000820.1:0-1645 GCA_039819205.1 Actinomycetota bacterium | reverse complement strand
GAAGCAGCGACGTCCATTGGTCCGCGCCAACTCGGCGATCTCCAGATCGGCCGGCGGAATCTCGCGATCGGGACCGGCGAGCGCGTCGGTCCCGACGGTGATTGCCGCCGCCCGGTCGAGGCCTTCCCTCCACGAGTCGGCGAGCCGGCCCCGGATGGTTTCGGCGTCGCCGCCGATCGCGGCGTAGTCGCGCTCGTCCACCACCGTGCCGTCGTAGAGGATGTGGAACATCTGGTCGCCCGCGCCGTCGTGGCCGACCTCGGCGACGAGGATCTCGACCTCCATCGGCTTCATCTCGTGAGTGAAGATGCTGCCCAGCATCTGGGCGTAGCTGTTGGCCAAACTGCGCGCATCGACGTCGTCGCGCGAGTACTGATACCCCTTGAGGTCGGCGGCACGTACACCCGCCACCCGCAGCTGATCGAACTCGTTGTAGCGACCGACACCGGCAAAGGCGATGCGGTCGTAGATCTCGCTGATCTTGCGCAACGTTTGCGATGCATTCTCGGCCACGATCACCACGCCCTCGACGAACCGCACCGCTACGAGGGCGCGCCCCCGCGCGATGCCTTTGCGCGCATAGTCGGCGCGGTCCTTCATCATCTGTTCGGGGGCGACGTAGAACGGCATGCTCATCGGTTGCGCACCTCCTCGATGATGGCGTCGAACCGACTGGCCAGATCGTCGTCGGCGAGGCGCGTCCACCCCTGTGCATCGACCGTGGCGACGACTGGGTAGATCCCACGTAGCGCGTCGGGGCCGCCAGTCGCCGAGTCGGCGTCGGCGGCTTCCCACAATGACCGGGCAACCAGGTCGACGGCGTCGTCGGCGCTCATGTCGGGGCGGAACCCAACCTTGATCACCGTGCCGGCGTGCAGACTCCCCGACCCGGTGGTGACGTAGTCCTTCTCCTCGTACCGGCCCCCGGTGGCGTCGAAGTCCCACAACCGACCCGTCTCTCGACGAAGGTCGTAGCCGGCGAAGATCGGCACCACCACCATGCCCATCATCGCCTGTTGCAGGTTGCCGCGCACCATCATCGACAACTGGTTCGCCTTGCCTTCCAGCGACAGCGGCGACCCTTCCACCTTTTCGTAGTGCTCGAGCTGCAACTGAAACAGCCGCACCATCTCCATGGCGGTGCCGGCGGCGCCGGCGATAGCGACCGCGCTATGACGGTCGGCCTGTACCACCTTTTCCATCGACCGGTGCGAGATCAGGTTGCCCGACGTGGCGCGCCGGTCGCCGGCGATGACGACGCCGCCGTCGTAACGCAACGCGACACAGGTCGTGGCGTGCGGCACCGCGAATTCGGTGGCATCGAGCGCGTCGGTCGCCGACGATTCGCTGTCGAGCCCGACTCGTCGAAGCAGTTCGGGGAAGTTCGAGCCCGGATCGTCACCGGGGTCGAACCACGGGAACGACACGAACTACTGCCCGCCCTTTTGCACGTAGGACTTCACGAAGTCTTCGGCGTTCGTCTCGAGTACCTCGTCGATTTCGTCGAGTAGGTCGTCGATGTCGGCCTTCAACTTCTCGCCGGTCTCGGTCGTCGCCTCGGCGGGTTCAGCGACGGTGGCCTCGTCGGCGGACCGTGACGACTTGGACTTCTGCGTGCGTTCTGCCATCAGCGAGCGAATCTCCT
>JBCBSO010000819.1:0-1651 GCA_039819205.1 Actinomycetota bacterium | reverse complement strand
CGGTAAGTGCTCCCAGCGCCGACAGAGAACCCCGCGGCCTCTTCGATGTCGGCAAGCGACGTTCCCGCGAACCCCTTCAACGCAAAGCAGCGCAACGCAGCGGACACGATCCGCTCGCGTGCCCCGCCATCCAACGCCACAAGAGCTCTCTTACGGGACACAAGAGAACTCTTGCAGCTGCTTCAACCTCGGTCAAACTGCAACGTCCACGGCAGCGACGCGCCCATATCGCTCAGCTCAACAAGGCCATCGGAACCCGAGCAGTACGGCACGACCGGCGTGCGTTGATGCGCTCGGAAATCGCGTCGAGCAGGTGGCTGTGGACGTGGGCCGACGTTGGTGGGTCAGAATTGGGATGTGAGTAGCGATGGCACTGGAAGCGTCTATGACCGTCAAGCGAGGTCCTACGCGAGCGCCCGACCCGACTATCCCGCCGACGTGTTCACCACGATCGCCCGCTACGCGAACCTCGGCGTTGGCGCGAGGGTCCTTGAGATCGGCGCCGGTACCGGCCAGGCCACCACCACAATGGTCAACCGCGGATGGCGTATCGACGCTGTGGAGCCTGGGGAACAGCTCATCGCACAAGCCCAACGCAGGTTCGTCGGCCAACCAGTCCAGTTTCATCAGGGCCGCTTCGAACACGTGTGGTTCGATCACGGTGCCTTCGATGTGGTCGCAGCCGGTACGAGTTGGCACTGGGTCGATCCGTCGGTCAGCTACCAGCGCGCGTTCGAGCTGTTGCGCCCGGGCGGAACGATCGCCCTGTTCTGGAACGCACATGTTCCCGACACTCACTTGCCGCAGTGGGAACCGATCCGAGAGACGTACCTCAAGGTTGCGCCAGACCTGGCGCGGCTTGCACCGTTGACGCCTGATCGACACGACTACGACCCGATCGCCGAGTTGGAGGCGAGCGGCCTCTTTGATGACATCAAAGACCACCGGTTCGGGTTCCAGATCAACTACACCTGCGATGGCTTCCTGGCTCTGATCGACACCTACGCCAGCCACGAAGTACTCGCTGCGCCGGTGCGTGAGCGGCTCCACGAACAGCTGCGAACCGCAATCGACACTCAACTTGACGGCACCGTGACCAAGCCCTACGAAACCCTCCTCGTGCTCGGTACCGCCAGCACGAGGAACTGAACCGCAAGACTCGTCGACCACAGCAAGCGCACTGACCACCGCCGTACACCCTGTGCAGCTCGGCCATAATGCTCGTCGCCGATAGCCGGTGGGCCCCACTCGGGTACGGCACGTCCAGCTCGGGTCGACGCACTCGGAAGTGCGCGTCGAGCGAGATGGCGGTGATACGAGTGCTCCGGCGCGAACGGCCGTGCCGGACATCGATTAGGTGTCAGTGACGGTTGCGACGGCGTTGACATCGAGCACGGCCTGGCGTCGTTCGGTGGCGATCTTGAACCCGACTACGGTCCCGGGCGATGAGGAAACCGAAGGTTCTGCCGTTGTCGGAGTCGCCGTTCGATTTGTCCGCCTCCGGCGCTGAGCGGCACCGGCGTATGGCCGAGGTGGCCGATGATGTGGTGACCGACGAAGCCGGGCTGATGGTCGGGTTCCAGGCGGCCGACGACGTGGAGGCGTTGTTGACGGATCGCACCTTTGGCGCGGTCGCGATGACGACGTTGCA
>JBCBSO010000818.1:0-1651 GCA_039819205.1 Actinomycetota bacterium | reverse complement strand
CGACAAGGCGTTTCAGGAAACGCCTTGTCGATGCGGGTGTACTCGAACAGCGGCGCTATCAGGAGCATCCGCCGCGCGACGAGTACCGCCTCACGCCGATGGGCCGCGACCTGCAGCCGGTGCTCATGACGCTTGCCAAGTGGGGCGACACCTACCTCGACGAGGGTCGCGGTGCGCCGCTGGTGAACATCCACACCGAATGCGGACACCCCGCCGACCCGACCATCGTGTGCGGCCACTGCGCGGCGCCGATCAGGCCCGGCACGATACGGTCGATGCCCGGGCCTGGTGCCGACCGGGCCGACATCGCTCGGCGCAGCTGAGGTCACCCGCCGTCGGGCCGACCCCGCGGACCGCGAATCGCTCTGCCAGACTCGGCGCCCGGTCGAGAAAGGGGAAGCGATGGCCGAGTCACCGAGTTCCGCAACAAACGAGGCGCAACTGCTCGCTGCGTGGGACCGCTTTGCTAACGACGTGAAGGACATGGGTCGTGCCGCGATCGCGTCGGCGCCAACCGATCCCGATCGGGTCGACGCGTTGCGCTTCCTGCTCCGCCAGCTGGCCTACCGGGAAGAGCAGATCATCGAGTTCCCGCCGGGGACGATGCCTGAGTTTTTCTGGCCGGAGTCGCCGACACGGAAGATCTTCGCCGACTGTCCGGACACGATCTATCGCCAGTTCAGTGTGGCGCCCGGCGCGACCTATCGCGTTCGTGGCACCCGCGGTGCCTCGCCCTACATCTCGTTCACGGCGTACCGGGCGGCCGTCACTGAGCGCGTCGTCGCCGATTTGCACGACGGCGAGATCGAGATCGCTGACGACGGCAGTTTCGAGCTCACCGTCGGTGGTCCCGAACAGCCGACCAACTGGCTCGACCTCGGTGACGACGGGGCGTTTGTGGTCATCCGCGAGTACTGCCACGATCGAGTGAACGGGGAGAAGGCGAGTTTCGCGGTGGACCAGCTGTCCCCGGCGCTGACGCATCGACCCGAACCCGACGCTGCCGCGATGCAACGATTCCTCGACGTGATCGCGTTGGGTCTGCGGTTCGGCAACGATGCGTCGGCCAACCTTTCCAGTGCGTTGCGCTCCCGGCCCAACGTGATGAACGAGGCGGCCGCCGAGCTCGTGTCGGAGATGGCGGGGACGCCGCACAACCACTACCAGCTGTGTTACGTGCAGCTCTCCGCCAACGAGGCCCTGGCGCTCGAGCTCTCGCCGCCGCCGTGCCGGTACTGGAGTGTGCACCTCAACAACTGGTGGCTCGAGTCGCCCGAGTACCGCGACGGTCAATCCGTGTGCATCAACGACGCCCAAGCGGAACGCGAGGCTGACGGCAGTGTGCGAATCCTCGTCGGTCCGGACGACCCCGGCGGTGGCAACTGGCTCGATACCAAGGGGCGCACCGAGACGATCCTGCTCGCTCGGTATCTCCTGCCCGAAGCGGCACTGCCGCCGATCGCCACCACATTGATCGGCCTGTAAGCGGTCGCGGACGCGTCAACGCGTACGCGGCAGTCTGGTCAGCGGTGGCCGGACGGTCACCGGTCAGGCAACGGTGAGCGGCAGGCCCAGCCGGTTGCAGATGTCGGTGAACACCTCGTTGGGTGACGGCGTGGCATCGATCCGCACCACGTTCTCCTTGCGCTCG
>JBCBSO010000817.1:0-1654 GCA_039819205.1 Actinomycetota bacterium | reverse complement strand
TTCCATTGCCAGCAACTACGGCAACGTTGTGCGCATCGTCGACGAGCGTGTGCAGCACCCCGAGCGCGCACGGGCTGCGGGCATCGCCGCTGCGACCGGCACCCACGTGGCGTTCTGCGACGCCGACGACGTGTGGCAGCCTCACAAACTGGCCGTACAGCTACACGCAATACGCGAGTGTGGGCCGTACTTCCTGTGCTGGACCGGCGTCGAGGAGTTCGTTTCCCCGGAGATTGGATCGGAGTCGCTGAGTCGGCGACCCGTCCGGCCTACTCGAGGCGCGGTCCGGCTGATCTCCGGACTATTGACGAGCCGAGCAACGTGCCAACTCGGTGATCCACCTCTGGACACCTGCCGTCAATGGGTCGAGTGGATCGCGGGCTTGCCATCGAACGTCGAACAGGTGATGTGTGACCAATCGCTGGTGAGGCGCAGAATTCACGAAACGAACTACAGCACGACGAACTCGGTACGAAACGGTGCATGGCTCGCCGCGGCACGCCAGCGGGCACGCCGACATCGTGAGAGCGCCGCAGAATGAGTGGTGTGTCGGTAGTGATACCCGTCTTCAACCGCCCTGCGGTCGTACGCCAGGCAGTCGCCTCGATTGCAGACGACGAACTCGCTGCCCAGATCGTCTTAGTAGACGATGGTTCGACGGACAGTACTTGGGAGTCGCTTTGCGAGATTCGAGCGCAGACCCCACAACGAGTGACGCTGGTGCGACACGACGTCAACAAGGGCCCTGCAGCTGCTCGAAACGCCGGCGCGGAGGCGTCCACACAGCGATTCATCACGTTTCTTGACAGCGATGACTTGGCTGTCCCAGGACGTCTGGGCATCCAGCGCTCAGCTTGGTCTGATGCCCCCGGAGGCCGTGCAGTTGTGGTCGGCCGGGAACGGGTGACAGTCGCTCCCGGTGTGGATCCACCCGACCACGTCAAGCGACGGCAGCAGAGTGGTGAGACACGGCACTTCACGTCGATGTTCCTCACTTGCGCACAACTCAAAGAAGCTGGCGGATTCGACGAATCTCTGCGGTTCGGGGACGAGGTCGACCTGGTGAAGCGCCTCGTGGAGACCGGCAGTGATTTGATCGTGCTCGACGAGATCGTTGTCGATCGTCGCATTTTCAGTGACAGCCTCACGTTCGAACCGGAAGTAGATCGGTCGCTGTTCGGCCTCTTACGCCGCCGCGTGGCCCGCCAGCGCTCGTGAACGCCACCCTGCGTGTGGTCGCTCTCCGTGGCGGGGGCCCATCGAGACGGCATCCGCAAGTCGCTCTCAGGCTCATATGCATCGCGATGGGCGCCGATGCCGTGACGCAACCGCGCGCCGCAGGCACATGAACGCGAACCGCCGAGCAGAGGCGTTGAACGACTTCATGGATCGCACGATTGACAACAGTGCTGTGTCGCATGCATCCGGGATTGGACCGATCCCACTGACTCTGGGGAGCCAGAGCGCAGTTGAAGTCGACTTGGCGGCTCGCCGACTGATCGGTTCGCCGAGCGCACACTTTCCGCGCCTACGCGTGTTCATGGCAACGTTCGAAGACTCCTCAGCGAACGCAATCGAACCCGGCTTTAACGGCGCACTCGGTCACGGGAAACGCGCCCAGTACGGACCGAATATCCTATTCAAGAAGCCGCAC
>JBCBSO010000816.1:0-1655 GCA_039819205.1 Actinomycetota bacterium | reverse complement strand
GGCGGGTCAACCGGCGGCGGTTCCACCGGTGGCGGCAACTCCGGCGGCGGCTCCACCGGCAACTCCGGCGGGGGCTCCACCGGCAACTCCGGTGGTGGCGGCGGATCGGGCGGCTCCAGCGTCGCCGCGGCGCCGGCTGCCGCTCCCGCAGCGGCACCCGCTGTGTCGTCCCGATCGGGTATCGCCGTGCAGGCGGCACTCAGCCAGCAAGGTGTGCCGTACCGCTACGCCACCTCGAGCCCCGGCGTGTCGTTCGACTGCTCCGGTCTCACCAAGTACGCATGGGGGCAAGCGGGCGTGGGCCTCCCACACCAGTCGCGCCAGCAGTACGCGTCGGTGCCGCACGTGTCCAAGAGCCAGGCCCAACCTGGCGACCTGATCTTCTTCTATAGCCCGATCAGCCACGTCAGCATTTACCTCGGTGGCGGCCAGCACATCCATGCCCCCAACACCGGCAGCGTGGTCAGCACGGGCAGCGTCAACTGGAACAAGGTCACCGGCGTCGGCCGGCCAGGCTGACCGGCACCGTTCCCCTCGAGCCGAACGGCTACGGTCGGCGCCCGTGATCAACGGGATCGACGTCGACAACGTCACGAGATGGCTCGATAGCTCAGTCGATGGCGTCGGCGGCCCCTACACGTTCGAGCTGATTCCCGGCGGCCGCTCCAACCTCACGTTCACCGTCACCGACGCCGCCGGTACCAAGGTGGTCATGCGCCGGCCCCCCACCGGTGCGGTATTGGCGACGGCCCACGACATGGCCCGCGAGCACACGATCATCTCGGCGGTCGGCGGCACCGGTGTACCGGTACCGCCGGCACTCGGGTTGTGCACCGACGAGGAGGTCAACGGCGCGCCGTTCTACGTGATGGGGTTCGTTGACGGAGTTGTGCTCGACAGCCCCGACAAGGCGGCCTCGATGTCGCCGGCGCTGCGCCGCGCGGCCGGGGAGAACCTGATCGACGTCCTCGCCGCGTTGCACGCGCTCGACATCGACGAGATCGGGCTCGGCGACTTGGCCAAGCGAGAGGGCTACGTCGAGCGGCAAGTCCGCCGGTGGAGTCGGCAGTGGGACGCGTCAAAGACGCGTGAGCTTCCGGCGATCGACGAGGTGGCGAAGTACCTCGGCGCCAACCTGCCGGTGCAGCAAGGCGTGTCGGTAGCGCACGGCGATTACCGGTTCGGCAACTGTCTCACCGACACCGGCGCCGGCCGGATTGCGGCCGTGCTCGACTGGGAGCTGTGCACGCTCGGTGACCCGCTCGCCGATGTCGGCTACCTCAGCGTGTACTGGAGCGACCCGGGTGAGGCACAACTGCGGCCGAACGACCCGACCGGCATCGACGGCTTCCCGGCGTATCACGAGTTGCTCGACCGATATGCCACGGCGACGGGCCGTGACGTGTCGGGTATCGACTACTACCGAGCGTTCTCGGCATGGCGGCTCGCCGTGATCTCCGAAGGCGTGTATGCCCGGTTCCTGCAGGGAGCGATGGGTGATCAGGCGCTCGACGACGACACGCTGCGCGGTTTCAAGGAAGGCACTGAGCGTCTCGCCGACGAGGCGCTCGAAGCGATAGGCAGGAACCGGGCATACACGCCTTCGGAGATCACGGCGAGCCGCCATGCCGAGAACGCTCGGTAGTAGTCGATAC
>JBCBSO010000815.1:0-1658 GCA_039819205.1 Actinomycetota bacterium | reverse complement strand
GTGATGGGCAACATCCTCGCCATCACGATGGTCTGCACGTCGACGGAGGTGGGCGACACCGAGATCATGAACAGGCCGAGGCCTGTGGCGATGAGGGTTCCCCTCTGGATTCGATTCACTCCGGCGTGCTCCCGGTCGCCGAGCATGGCACACAGGAGCAACGCCACACGGCTGTTCTTGTCGCGGAATCCGGCGCGGTGCGCATGATCGGCTCAGAATTTCGGCTCACCGGTCGTCAGGCCGAGTGGGTAGTTCTTGACTACCTGCTGGCGATGCGCCACCATGAAGAGATGCGTGACGGAGCAACCGGCAGCTTCCACTGCGTGATCCAGGCCGAGGGCAACGCGGCGTCGTCACGCGACGAGCTGGCCAGCCGGCTGCAGGCGTTGCACGCGCAGCACTATCCAGGCGAGCCGGCCGCGGTGTCGTGGCGGCTCATTCCGGAGGGCTACATGTTTACCGAGGGTCGGCAGAGCACGTCGTCGGTGATCGCCTGTGCACTCCAGCACTCGCCCACCCTCTCCGAGCGCGAGGCGTACATGCGTGGGGTGTGCGACGTGTGGACCGACGTCACTGGCTGTACCGACCACGAGATCGTGGTTGCCGTCACGCCAGCGGCACCGCCAGCGACCGCGCCGACGACGTGATTGCACGACCCGCCATGCCGCCGCTCGCCGTCCGCGGCACTCACCATCTGCGCACTCGCCATCTGCGCACTCGCCATCTGCACAACTCGCCATCTGCACCACTCAACGTGAACCGTCTGGAGTCCTGATGCCGCTGTACCGAGCCCTTGTCCGCCCGCAGTTACTCGACCTCGAGCAGCGCCAGGCATTTGCCACCGACGTCGTCGACGTCCACTGCGGCGTTACCGGAGCGCCGCCATCGTTCGTGCACGTCGTCTATGCCGACGACGACGATGGCCACCTGGCAGACGGCCAGAACGCGGCGGTCTTCGGCACGATTCGTCACGGTCGCAACGCCGAGCAGAAGAACGAAATCACATCACGTTTGAGCGCTGCGCTGGCCGGCCACGCCGGTGTCGCTGCTGACACGGTGACGACGACACTCGCCGACATCGATGCGTCGTACACGATGGAGGGCGGAGTTCTGTTGCCCGACCCCGGCACGCCCGAAGAGGCCGAGTGGAAGGCGATGGGCGCGCCGAGCTGAGTGCCGCGCACTTACGGGCGGGGATTGATCCGCGGCGTGGTGGTGTCGGGTGTGATCATCCCGCCGCAGTGGCCGCACGACAGCTGTGGGTCAACAGTGTGGCCACAGCTGTCGTGGACGAAGTCGACCATGAAGTACTTGTCGTCGTCAGCCCAGCGGCGACCCCATTCGCCCAGCACGAGTAGCGCGTCGGACAGGTCGCGCCCTTTCGTGGTAAGCACGTAGCGATCGCGCGGTGGGTGCGTCGAGTACTGCTCGCGGCGCATGATGCCGGCATCGACCAAGGCCGTGAGCCTCGCCGACACGACGGTTTTTTGGGCGTTGGTGTATTTGACGAACTCGGAGAACGTCGTCCGCCCGTAGAACGCCTCGCGCAGAATGAGGAAGCTCCACGCATCGCCGATGTCGGACAGTGCAGCGGCGAGCGAACATGCCTGCTCGCCGATGTCGCGCAGCTTCGTCACAACGCCACGGTAGCCGGTAGT
>JBCBSO010000814.1:0-1660 GCA_039819205.1 Actinomycetota bacterium | reverse complement strand
TACGCCTACATCGACAGCCGTCGCGAGGCGAAGCGAGTCCTCGTCGATCAGGCGAACGCGACCCTCATCCCCATCGCCAAGGACATCAAAATCCAGGTCGAGTTCAACCCGGCGGTGGTGGCCGAGTACCGGCTGATCGGCTACGAAAACCGCAGTGATCACGATCTCCAAGATGGCCACCGACAGCAGGTCGAAGCCGCCGGGACTGTGTTCGCCATAGCCGTTCGAGGCGAAGCCAGCATTCTGCGCGATGTCGAGGTAGCCGTCGGTGCCCGTGAGCGTGAGGAAGATGATCGCCGCTCCGACGATGCCGCCGATCACCTGACCGACGAAGTACGGCGCCGACTTGGCTGCTTCGAGCTTGCCGGTAACGATCATGCCGAGCGTGACCGCCGGATTGATGTGGCAACCGGTGATCCGCCCGATGAGGTAGGCCATACACAACAGACTGAGGCCGAACGCCAGGGACACGCCGAGGATGCCGACGCTCAGCCCCTCGTTGAAGCTGCCAGTGGCAAAGATCGCGGTACCCGGCCCGCCGATGACCAACACGGCAGTACCGATTGCCTCGACGATGCCGATTCGAGCCTGTTCGTTCATCTTGTCCCCTCCTGGCCGATGTGCGTGACGGCCGACGCCCACGGTACGTCACCGGCCACCGTCGAATCGCGGAACATCGCCACCGTCGAGGCTGAGTAGCGTGCGGCGGTGCCCGACCGCCGACCGATCATTGGACTGATCTTGGCGGTCACCGCGACGGGGATCATGGCCAACACGCTGTTATCGCCGGCGATCCCCGACATCCTCGACGACTTCGGGGTGGGCGACAGCGGCGCCGGTGTGTTGATTGCGTCGGCGTCGCTGCCAGGCATCGTGATCGCCCCCATCGTTGGCGTGCTCGCTGACCGCTACGGCCGGCGACGGGTGCTCGTGCCATGCCTCGTCGCCTTTGGCGGCTTCGGTGTGGCGGCGATGCTCGCGCCAACGTTTCCCGCCCTCATCGCGGCCCGGCTGGGGATGGGTCTCGGCAGCGCCGGACTGATCAACCTCGCCGTGGTGCTGATCGGCGACCACTGGTCCGATGCCGAACGAACACGCATCATTGGGCGCAACGCCGCGTTTCTCACCATCTGCATCGCCGTCTTCCCGCTGATCGGCGGACTGTTGACGCAACTCGCCGGGTGGCGAGCGGCGCTCGCCCCGTACGGCGTCGCGTTGGCGACTGCGCTGTTGGCGATGAAGGTGCTCGAGCCGCGCGCGCCCGACCGATCGCGCACCATCCGCCAACAGCTCTCGGGCGTCGGCGCCGTCGCTCGCCGCCCCGAGATCGTCGTGATGCTCACCGGTGGCGCGGTCGCCTTCGTGTTGATCTTCGGGGTCTACCTCTCCGCGCTACCGCTCCATCTCGAAGAGCAGTTCGGCTACGACGCCGGGGTGCGCGGGGTGTTCCTCGCGTTGCCGGCGGCGTCGTCAACGATCGTGGCGTTCAACCTCGTCGGCGCGGCCGACCGCGCGAAGGCGGACGCGACGAGGACCTCGCTCAAGACGATCGCCGGCGCGATGGACCTGTACAAGACGACCTACAACGAATACCCGCGCGACATGCGCTCTCTCCTGAACCACAACATGGTGACCACCAACACCGACGGTTGGGACCGGG
>JBCBSO010000813.1:0-1662 GCA_039819205.1 Actinomycetota bacterium | reverse complement strand
CTCCATGATGACGATGGGGTGTCACACCGCCGCGGATGCGCCCTGAGCTGGGGTTTTACGCCGGGGCGCGCGGCCTAGCGCAGCGGGATGGTGAAGCAGCGTTCGGCCAAGGTGCCAAGCGCGTACGACGCGTAGTCGACCCCGAAGTCGGCATACAGCGTGCGACACGATTCGCTCCACGCAAGCGCCTCGGGCGACGACATGCGATGGACGACCTGCATCACTCCGCCGTCGAACACTCGGTACTCGGCCCACGTGCCAGGAAAGTCCTTGGTGCAGCCGATCTCCACCGTCGGGATTCCCGATCGTCGCATCGTGCGGACGCGATGGCGGTGTGTGTGGCCCGCCGTATAGGCGATCACCGCGGAGCGCCGCGCCGCCAACTCGTCGAGTGCATCGCTCGGATCGGGGTGAAGACCGAAGTAGTCGTCGCTGCGTTTGCCGCTGTCTTGGCCAATCCACTGCTGGTGGTGGCCCATCACGATCACCGGGTCGGTCGACCCCTCGGCCTGGGCGTCGAGCCAATCGAGCTGCTCGGTGCGAATCGTGCCGGTCGTGGCGCCAGGGATCGCCGTATCGAGCAGTGCGATGTTCAGGCCCGCGAGCTCAATCCAGACGTCGCCGGCATACCGATCCTGATGGTGGTAGCTGTCGTGGTTGCCGCGCACCACGTGCAGGCGATCGCCGAACGGCTGGCGGTAACAGCGTTCAAACGCCGCCCACTCCTCGGGCCGGCCGTCGACCGACAGATCGCCCTTGACCACCACAGCGTCGGGGTCGAGTGCGGCGATCTCGTCCGCCGCGGCGCCGTTCATCACCTCGGGATACGGCTCGTCGCCGGGCGCCGCCCGGCGGATTGGGCCCTCCGGGTGATCGTCGACGCGTCCTGCCTCGGTTTCGCCGAAGTGCACGTCGTTGACCGTGGCGACACGGCTGCGTAGCGCGCCGGCAGGCCGGCCCAGCGTGGTCACAGCGACGTCGGTACCGAAGGCCGATACGACCTGTTCGGTTCCTGCCGGTAGCCCGTCGACGCGGTGTGCGCTGGTGCCCTCGTGCAGGACGATCAGGTCGTCGGCGACGGTGGTGATGTCCATGCAGGCGAGCTTGGCATGTCGCGCGGCGGGGCGTCGCCGGCGTTCACCAGATTCCTGTCGATTTCCCGCGCCTCGCGCATGGAATCGACAGCAATTCGGTGAGTCAGCGGCCGCTCAGACGCGGATCACGGCCGACTTGACGACCTTGTCGTGCCACGTTTCCTTGTTCGTGTCCCAGGCCGCCCACAGGTAGCCGAGGTAGAAGATGTAGGCCGAGATGATGTTGGCGAACAGTTGTCGGCCGAGTGCCGCCCACACACCGAGCGGTTCGTGAGTGGCCGCGCGCACCACCTTGATGCCGACGATACGACAGCCCCAGGTTTGTCCGGTGCGGCCAAGCGCTCGGAGATAGATGACGATCACGATGATGTAGCCGACGACACCGAGGGCGATGGCGGCGGCGAGCAGTCCGCCATTGGGTGCGCCGGGCGGGCAGATCAACTCGGTCTCGTTGCCGTTGTCGAACGTAACGCAGTCGTCGAAGGCGGCAACACCGATAAAGATCGCCGGGATGACGAACACCATGGCGAACAACCCGTAGAGCAGACCGTCGAGGAGCAACGAGCCG
>JBCBSO010000812.1:0-1665 GCA_039819205.1 Actinomycetota bacterium | reverse complement strand
GACATGGCGGCCCTCGCCGCGATCCTGCAGCCGGTCATCGACGACGTGCTCGACGGCGACGACGACACGCTCGGCACGGCCGACGACGTCGACAAGGTGATCCTCACGTCGCACCTGCAACAGTTCTCGCTCGAGCAGGAGTTGATCGGACTGCTCAGCGGGGTCGACATCGTCCTCGCCGGCGGGTCGGACACGCTGCTCGCCGACGGCAACGACGAACTCGATGGCGAGACCGCCGCCGGCGACTACCCGTTCGTCACCACGAACCTCGACGGCGACACGGCGGTCATCGTCAGCACCGACGGCGAGTACAGCTACGTCGGCCGCCTCGTCGTCGAATTCGACGCCGACGGCGTGATCATCCCCGCCAGCATCGACGCCAACGTCTCCGGCGCCTTCGCCACCACCAACGCCGGCGTCGCCGCCCTCTACAACGAAGGCGGCGCCCTCTCAGACGCCGAAGCGCTCGACGCCGCCTTCGCCGCCGGCACCACCGCCGACACCGTACGCAAACTCGTCGACGCCGTCAGCGACGTCGTCGTCACTCAGGACGGCAACATCGTCGGCCAGTCCGACGTCTTCCTCAACGGCGCCCGCTCCGACGTCCGCACCCAGGAAACCAACCTCGGCAACATCACCGGCGACGCCAACCTCTTCGTCGCTCAGGGATTCGACGACACCGTCCTCGTCTCCATCAAGAACGGCGGCGGCATCCGCGACATCATCGGCTTCGTCGGCGAGACCGAGCCCGGCTCCGGCGTCGTCGTCGAGACCGCCACCATCGCCAACCCCGACGCCGGCAAAGAGGCCGGCGACATCTCCCAGCTCGACATCGCCAACAGCCTCCGATTCAACAACAATCTCACCCTCCAGACCCTCACCCCCGAACAGCTCCTCGAGGTCCTCGAGCACGGCGTCGCCGCCACCGACCCCGTCGCCCAGACCCAGCCCGGCCAGTTCGCCCAGGTCGCCGGCCTCAGCTTCAGCTACGACCCCACCGCCACCGCACGCACCGCCGATCCCGATACCGGCGAACAGATCACCGCCGGCGAGCGTGTCCAGAATGTCGTGATCGAGACCGCCGACGGCCCCGTCGCCGTGGTCATCGACGGCCAGATCGCCGACACCGCTCCCGACGCGATCCGCATCGTTACCCTCAACTTCATCGCCGGCGGCGGCGACAACTACCCCTTCGAGTTCTTCGCCACCCAGGACCCCGACTTCGCCGACGTCGTCCAGCTCGCCGACGAGCTCACCGAGACCGGCGACTTCGACTTCGCCGCCCCCGGCTCCGAGCAGGACGCCCTCGCCGAGTTCTTCAGCGCCTTCTTCAACACCGATAACGGCGGCGCCCCATTCGACATCGAGGACACCCCCAGCGAACTCGACGAGCGCATCCAGGACGTCACCGTCCGCACCGACACCGTGCTCGACGGCGTCGTCAACCCCGAGACGCCCCCGACCGTCGCCGCCCCCATCGCCGATCAGTTCATCGCCGAAGACAACGCGTTCGAGCTCGACGTCACCGCCAGCTTCGCCCCCGACACCCCCGGCGAAACGCTCGCGCTCACCACCTCCGAGCTCCCCGATTTTCTTGAGTTCACCAACGGCGTCTTCACCGGCACGCCCACCAACGACGACGTCACCCTTGACGCCCCGCCGATC
>JBCBSO010000811.1:0-1637 GCA_039819205.1 Actinomycetota bacterium | reverse complement strand
CTGTCGGACGAATCGATCTCCAACGTCAAGGTAACCAGTTCCGGGCTCGGGGTCATCGGCAGCACGGGCTCTTCGGCCCCCTCGAACCAGCTGGGCTACCACGCCGGCCACGACGTGTCCGAGGAGATGATCGTCCGCTTCGACGAGCTGGTCGACACCTCGACGGTAACGGTCAAGGCCTTGTGGGTCTCCGAGGGACCGAGCGCCGGTGGGGAGGTGGGGCACTGGGCGGCCTACCGGAACGGCGAGCTGGTTTCCGAGTCCGATTTCACGACCAACAGCGGCAGCTACGACGCGATCGTCACGATCGACGTCCCGGGGGGCTACGACCAGCTGGTTTTCTCGGCCAGCACCTACGGCAGCGGTCAGCAAGGGGTCACCTCTAACAGCAGCGACTACTACATCAAGCAGATCGATTTCGACCAGACCGAGCGGACGACCGTCGACACGAACGCCCAGGTCAACGTCCAAGTGCAGCTCAACGCGGCGCCGACGCTGACGATCGACCCGGGGACGGTCGCCGAAGACGCTTCGCCCGGGACGGTGGTGGCCGAGGTGACGCCGAGCGACCCGGACGCCGGCGAGACCTTCACCTACCAACTCACCGACGACGCCGAGGGGCGGTTCGCGATCGATTCGGAGGGCAAGATCTCGCTGGTGGGCGGCGTCGACTTCGAGTCCGCGGCCTCCCACGAGGTGACCGTCGAGGTGACGGACTCCGTCGGCAACACGGTCACCGAGACGGTGAGCATCGCCGTCACCGACGTCAACGAGGCGATCACCGACCTGTCGTTCGACGGCACGGCGGTCGCGGAGAACGCTGCGGCGGGGACGGTCGTGGGGACGGCCAGCACCTCTGACCCGGACACCGGCGAGACCTTCACGTACGAGTTGACCGACGACGCCGACGGGCGGTTCGAGATCGATGCCGACACGGGCGTGGTCACGGTCGCCGACGGAGCCGATCTCGACCACGAGGGCCTCGACAGCCACACGCTGTCGGTGAAGGTGACCGACTCCGCGGGGCATGAAAGGACGGAGTCTTTCGACGTCGCCGTCGCGGACGTGAACGAGGCGACCACGAACTTGGCTTTCGACGGGACGTCGGTGGCGGAGAACGCCGCGGCGGGGACGGTCGTGGGCACCGCGAGCGCCGCCGACCCGGACGCCGGCGAGACCTTCACGTATGAGCTGACCGGCGACGCCGGCGGGCGGTTTGAGATCGATGCCGACACGGGCGTGGTCACGGTGGCCGACGGGGCGGACCTGGACCACGAGGGCCTCGACAGCCACACCCTGTCGGTGAAGGTGACCGACTCGGCGGGCCACGAGCGTGTCGAGTCGTTCGACGTGGCGGTGTCCGACGTGAACGAGGCGATCGACGGCCTGCAGTTCATCACGACGGACGGCTCGCTCATCACCGACCCGGAACCGGTGGGTTATGGTTTTGAGGGCGACGCGATAGGGTCTTCACCGACGTCGCTGAACTTTGGCAACGGGATCACGGCTTCGGTCACCCAGGTCGATGGCCACACCAGCCAGATCATCGAGCACAGCGACGGCCACGGCGCCGTCGCGGGGGAGGGCGCCCGGTTCTGGAAGATCGCCGGAGGACAGACCACCCTCGAGATCGAAAA
>JBCBSO010000810.1:0-1668 GCA_039819205.1 Actinomycetota bacterium | reverse complement strand
CTCGGTCGCCCGCGACCGAGACGATGCTGATACCGAGTCGTCGTCATGAGCGCGCCAAGTGTGCCCTCGATGCTGCAACGCCAGCGTGAAGAACAATGCCACCGGGATACGCCAGAACGTGGTCAGCTGGTATCGCGTCTGGCGCAGCAGCATCGAGGGCACACTTGGCGCGCTCATGACGACGACTCGGTATCAGCATCGTCTCGGTCGCCCGCCGATTCGGCATCGTGGACGAGACGGAGGAACGCATCCTCGAGCGACGCCCGTCGCACGCTGAGCGAGTCGAGTTCGATCGACCGCTCGACCGCCCACGAGGTGAGGCGGTGCACCGCTGCCGTCGGCTCGTCGACGCGCGCTTCCACGAGCCGACCAGCGACATCGACGTCGGCGCCGAGTAGCGGCGAGAACGTGGCGCGGGCATCGGCGAGCTCGACTTGGTGCGGAACGTCGAAGCTGACGACCGTGCCGCTGACCTGCTCGATCAGCGTCCCTGGCGTTCCCTCGGCGACGAGCACTCCGCGGCTGAGCACCCCAACGCGGTCGGCGAGATGCTCGGCTTCGTCGAGATAGTGCGTGGTGAGCAACACCGTGGTTCCTCCAGCGCCCAACTGCTCGACAAGATCCCACGAGCGCCGCCGAGCAGACGGATCGAACCCGGTCGTCGGTTCGTCGAGAAACAGCACCTCGGGGCGGCCCACGATGCCGAGGCCGAGATCGACACGCCGCTGTTGACCACCGGACAACGACCCGACGCGCTCGTCTGCCTTTTCGACAAGGCCGACCATCTCGATGACCTCGTCCGCGGGACGCGGGTTGGAGTACACCGACCCGTACAGGTCGAACACCTCGCGCACCGAGAACTCCTGCTCGATGCCCGACGTTTGCAACACGATGCCGACCCGCTCGCGCCACGGCCGACCGCCCTCCCCAGGGTCGACCCCGAGCACGCGCACCGTGCCGCTGGTTTGTTCGCGATAGCCCTCGAGGATCTCGACAGTGGTCGATTTGCCGGCGCCGTTCTCGCCGAGCAGGGCGTACACCTCGCCGGGCTCGATCGAGAAGCTCACGCCATCGACGGCGCGCACCGCGCCGTAGTGCTTCACCAGTTGGGTGACCTCGACCGCCGCCATCGGCGTTGGACGCTAGCGCCCGAAGTTGGCCGAGGTAATCGGCAATCCGGTGTCGTTGCGGAGATGTTCGGCGGCCGGCGCGAAGTACGCCATCAGCTCACCGGCGATCGCCTCACCGTCGTCGAGGTCGGCACAGACGACGCGGACGGCGGCGGCCATGTGTTCGAGCCAACGGTCGCGTTCGTCGGTGCCGATGTGAAACGGCATGTGCCGCATCCGTAGACGCGGGTGCCCGCGCTCGTCGTTGTAGGTCGTCGGCCCACCCCAGTACTGGGCGAGGAACATCGTCAAGCGGTGACGGGCGCCCGAGAGGTCGGGCTGTTCGGGGTAGAGCGGCAGCAGCACCTCGTCGTCGGCGACGCCGACGTAGAACTCGTCGACGAGTCGTTCGAAGAACGGCCAGCCACCGACTCGCGAGTACAGCGAGGGTTCGGTCACAGCCGACACGCTAGGTGGGCGTGACCGTGCTGGGTCAGTCGGTGGCTGGCCGTTCTTCGAACGACTCGTCGACGAGTTCTACGTCGGCGTCGCCGACGAC
>JBCBSO010000809.1:0-1669 GCA_039819205.1 Actinomycetota bacterium | reverse complement strand
CGAGGCGGTCCTGGAGAAGATCGACGGCCGACGTCTCAAGTTCACCGTGTCAGCAAGCGACCCCGGTGGTCTCGTCGCCGCCGGAAAGATCACTCGAGTGGTCATCGACGTCGAGCGCTTCATGTCGAAGTGCAGCTCTGCTTGACTCGCGACGGCTCACTCAACGTCACAGCACTCAAAGGTTGGACGCCGCCGCGCCAGGCGGGCTCCCTGGCGGTCGCGCCGCCGGCACGCTGATTGGCGACTGCTGACGTGTCTCAGTGGGCTGCGGAGTAGGGCAGCCAGCGTCCTTCGTCGAAGTCGTACAGCTTGCAGACGCGTGTAGCGCCCAGGTAGGCGCGGGCAGAGAACCGTGAGGTCCGCACCGTGTCGGGGTACTCCGCCGCGATCGCTGCGGATGCGGCCGGCAGCTGATGGAAGGGGACGCGGGCATCGACGTGGTGCGGGATGTGCACGAAGATGTTGTGGAACCACAGCCGGTTGACCAACGGGTTGGTGCGCAGAACGGTGGTCGACTCCATCTGTCCTCTGAACTGCGACCACTCCTTGCGAGGCCACCAGCGGATGTCGGGATCAACATGGTGCACGTACACGGTCCAGCCGATGATCTGGACGAACAACAGGAACGGGATCACTAGCACCTTGATCGGCATCCACAACGCGCCGAGCCAGCCGCCCATCAGACCGCCGATGACCGCCAACGCGATGACGGCGACCGCGACGGCCGAACCGAGCACCCACTTGTCGCGAACGACTGCATCGTGACGTTTCCCAGAGGGGTTGTACCGCCACATCTTCTGCCACCAGATCGCGCGCAGGAAGTAGGCACCCGAGCCAAGCCACGACCATTCGATCCGGTGGCGTAGCCGCTGCGCCCGATTGAGGGCGCGGTAGTCGTCGACCGTCAGCGGGTGCCAGACGAAGTCGAACCCCTGACGCGTGGTGTAGCCGTGGTGGATGCGGTTGTGGCCGAGATCCCACGCCGCTTCGACGTGCAGGCTCGGTCCCATACACACCTGGGCGATCACCCGGTTGGCTCGCCGCGAGTCGAGCAACGCCCCGTGTGACGCGTCGTGGCCGAGCACGAAGAGGCCCGAGACGGCCAGCCCGGACAGCAGCCACAGCGGCAGCAGCGCCCACCACTGGTTGGTCAGCACCAGTCCGACGGTCGGGACGATGTACAGCACGGCAGCCATCAGCAGCGTCCACGCAGCGCGCCCGGTGGGCCGCTCGTAGCACGTCTCCGGGATGACCGCCCGCACGTCGTTCAGCGACTGCGTGCGGGGGCGCGGGAGGACTGCGGCGTCACTGCTCACCGCGCCGACAGTACGCAGCCGACCGACCGGTAGGTAGGGACCTCTGGCCCTACGCACCGCGCCAATGAAGGTCTCCCGGGTCACCGTGAGTAGCCGGTGATGTCGACGATGAGGTCGGCGGCGCGGTGGGTGTAGATACAGACTGTGCCCTCAGCGGACAGTTTGATCGTCGCCCCGTTGGCGATCGTCTGGTCTGCCGCATAGTTCAACATCGACGCTGTTGGGCGCTCAGCATCGCAGGGATACGCCGTGACGAACCCGCGATCCTCAGACCTGACCACCGCAACGTTGACCATCGCCGCGGCCGCACCGACGGGGACACCAGCCCGACCCGCAACCTCAACCACCAGCTC
>JBCBSO010000808.1:0-1678 GCA_039819205.1 Actinomycetota bacterium | reverse complement strand
CCGACCGCACCCAGGCTGACATCCGCAGTACCTACGACACGCGCCTCGCCAAGGCCCGCGAGATGCTCCGCGACCGTGAGCTCCTCGGACTGAGCAACTCACAGGTCGGCGCCTACATCGGCGTGTACGCCCTCTTGCTCGACGAGAAGCGGGTCTCGCTCGGCCTCACCGAAGACGAGAAGCGCGCCGCCAAGTTCGGCTTCAAGTCGACGTTCAATCGGGAGTTGCAATCCGCAGTCGTGCGGGTGCCACAACTTCGGCCGGTGTTCTCGGCGTGGAACGGCACGATCGGCGAAGTCCAATCGTCGCTGCGCACGCTGCGTACCGCCGTCGAGACCGGCAATCCCGTCGGCGCGGTGCTCACCGAACTGAACGACAAGCTGGCCAAAGCCGACGAGTTCGCTCGCTATGCAGCAGCGCTGTCGCGCGGTGCAGGTGAACGCATCGCCAGCGCCACCGCAGGCATCCGCGACCTGGTCGCACCCCTCAACGAGGTCCTCGGCGATGCGCTCGGCGCGATCGACGAAGCCGGCGGCGCCGTCGTTGAACTGCAAGAGCAGGTCGACGACTTCACCGAAGCAGAACGCACCCCACGCACCAGCCTCGATGTACCGCTCCCCGACAGCGGACTCGTGGGCCAGATTCTCGCCGCCACCGGCGGACCACCAGCGATCGACGGACTGGCCGCAGTAATCGCCAACCAGGCGCTGCGCCGTGTTCCGCCCGACGAGCGCGGCGACCCCGCCGCAGAACTCAGCTCGATGCGCGACCGCGTCAACGCACGAGTGCGCGGCAATACCCGCGAACGGATCAATGACATCTGCAACCGGCTCACCGGCGCCCTCCACCGCGCCACCCAACAGGCCCTGGCCAACGGCCAACCAGCACCGTCGACCGCCACCCCGTGCACCTACTGGAAGGACGACGACCTGCTCCAGGCCGTGGTCGAGGCCCGCCGCGCCGCCCGCGAGGCCGAGGCCAGCGCGACGACTACCACGGTGGCGCCGACAACGACCGCACGTCCGGCAACCGAGCTGCCGTCGACCACCGCCGGCGCCACGACGACACCGGCGCCCGTATACGACGGGACCTACACCGCTGATGCCATCAATCGTCCGCTCGGCGACAGTGTCGTCGACCTGAACAACATGGCGGTCGAGTTCACCGTCCTTGGCACGGAGGTCACCGGCACCGCCCGCCACACCATCGTGTCCACGTTCACCCCGGAGAGCGGGGCGTACACCGTCGAAAACACGGGCACCCTCGTTGCGGATCTGACCGCCACCGTCGACGAGCTCGGCAACGTGTCCGGGTCGGGAATTCAAACGGTCACTTACGCACCATCGGTGTGCCTCGGCGGCGATTGCGATCGCGTACAGACGCCGCTGGGCTCTGACGCCGAGGTGATGTTCACCGGCACGATCGAGGGCGACACCTTCGTCGGCGAGATCGGCAACCCGTCCGGATTCATCTACAGCTTCGAGGCCACCATATGAACACGCTCCCACACCGTTTGCTGGCGAGCGTGCGCGCCCCAGTCCCCCGCGCATCGGCCAACAGACGTCGTGCGGCCGCCGCGCTGGTCGCTGGGATCGTGTTCTCGATCGCCGTTCCCGCCATCCCGGCGACGTCTGCAGCGGCCGAACATCGTCCCGCCACTGCGCCTGCCCTGATGATC
>JBCBSO010000807.1:0-1682 GCA_039819205.1 Actinomycetota bacterium | reverse complement strand
CACCGTCACGTTGGCCCACTCGCGCACCGCCGACATGGCCGCTGTAGTTCGCGAGTCCGACATCGTGACGGTGGCGTCGACGCCCTTGCGCGCCAGTAGCAGCGCCAGCGGCAGCCCAACCAACGTAGAACGACCGATCACGACGGCGCGTTTGCCGCTGACCGGCACGTCGTAGCGCTCCAACAACCGCATCACACCTGTCGGCGTGCAACCGACGAGCCCAGGGCGACCGCGCACGAGGCGGCCCATCGATCGTTCGGTGAGACCGTCGACATCCTTTTCCGGCGGGATCAGATCGATCACCGCTTCTTCGTCGCGACCATCGGGCAACGGCAGCTGCACAAGGATCCCGTTCACATCGGGATCGGCGGCGAGCTCCTTCACCACCGATTCGATCTCGTCTTGGGTCGAGGTCGCCGGGAGGTCGGTGTGGCGCGAGACCATCCCCGCCTCTTCGGCCTTCTTGCGCTTGCTGCGCACGTACCGCTGGCTGGGGCCGTCATCGCCGACGAGCACCGTTGCCAGGGTGATCGCCGGCGATCCCGCGGCGTCGATCTTCGCCTTGAGCTCAACGACGATCTCGTCGCGCAGCGCTTTGCCGTCCATCAGGATTGCCGTCACGCTGCCGAACCTACCTCCGTCAGCCACACCGTTTGTTGGCAACATCGCGGACACCCGTCGCCCGCAAAGTTGCCACCAAACGATCAGGTGCCGACGGTGATGGTGAGACCGTCGTGGCCGTCGTCGAAGCTCACCCGCCCGGCGATCGGGGTGAGGCCGTCGAACGGCTCCTCGTACGACCACGCGACGTCGTCGATGCCAGCGGCCGACCAGTAGGTGCTCTGGCCCTTGTATGGACAGTGGGTGGTGGTGTAGGTGGCCACGAGGTCGACGCGCACGTCGCCGCGCGGGATGTACCACCGATTGGGCAGCCCGGTTTCGGACACGATCACCGCTTCGGTCGACTCGGCGATGGTGTCGCCGTTCAGGCGCACGGTGACCGGTCGACTCGTGGGACGAGCATCGACGCGGTGATACGGGTCGCGCAGATGCCCGAACACCTCCGTGTCCTCGTCGAACCAGCGGTCCATCTTCTGGAAGTACGGCGCGACGTAGCCCTTGAGCCACGGCGCTTCAGGAAGCGGCGAAAGGTACCCCCAGAACGCGTTCTCCACGACCCGGTCGCCGACCCGCGCCGACCAATACGACGCATCACCTTTGAACGGGCAGTGCGTGCTGTGGTCAGTCGGTTCCAGCAGGGCCATGTCAACGTCGTCGACGGGCACGTACAACACGGGCGGAATGTTGCTCTCGTGCACGAGTTGCCCGTCGACGGTGTCGAACAGGGTGACCCCATCGATCTCGGCACGCGCGCGACGCGGGAACGGGTCCATCAACAATCGATGTCGCGGGCCGTCGATCGTGTAGTTCACCGTGTCGGGCGACGTGGTGCCGAGCAGGGCATTGCCGAGTGTCAGCGTCATGCCTCGACACTATGAGGCGGGCGGCGGGGTCCGCACCGCCCGCGCGAGCGACTCACCCGAAGGAGCGGCCACGCCGAATCGCCACGCCAGCGGCCGCCGTCTGACGGAGCGGCCTCACCGAATCGCCACGCCAGCGGCCGCCGTCTGACGGAGCGGCCTCACCGAACCGCCACGCCAGCGGCCGCCGTCTGAAGGAGC
>JBCBSO010000806.1:0-1690 GCA_039819205.1 Actinomycetota bacterium | reverse complement strand
GCCGCTGTATACGGTGGCCGACGATCAGCTGGTCGCCCCGCTGCAGCTGACCAGCGAACGACTCACCCGCGACTGGGCCACCGGCTCGGCCGCCCTGATCCACGAGGTGATCCGCTACGACGATCCGCTGTCGGAGCGACCCACCTCGATCACGACGACCTATCCAGATGGCACCAGCGATACGACCACGGCGACGTTCGAGGACTTCACGACCGACTTCGGCCAACTGTGGCGACCGCTGAGCGAAACGTCACCGAGTGGCACGTCGACATCGTTCACCCACTGGGGAGCACGCGAACTGGCGACACCTCCCGGATACGGGGCCGCCCAACTACAGGGCGGTATGGCCCAGACGCAACAGCTGCCCGATGCGGGCGGCGCCAGCGGCCTCCAGCGGACGTGGTGGACGAGTCGCGGCCAAGTGGCAGCGACCGAGAACGCCGCAACCGGCACGACGACGACCTACGTCTACGACGGCATCGGCCGACACATCGAGACCGCGGTCTCGGCCGGCACTGCGCCGGGCACCGGCGGCAGCGGGTCGTCGATGACCGAGACGGTCGACTACGCGATGACGGCCAACGGCCTGTTCGTCGAAACCCATACGTCGGACACGACGGCGACGGGGACGACGACGATCACCGTCTATCGCGACCTGCACGATCGGATCGTGCACCTTGTCGACCCGCACGGGTTGCGCACCGACACCAGCTACCGCGCCGACACCGTCGTCGAGACGACGTACCTGGCGACCGGCGTGGCCGCCCAGACAGTGACGACCACGTACACCGCCGACGGAACTCGACCGACGAGCGTCGTCACCGACAGCATCGACGGCCGCACCCACCGTGTCGACCTCGGCTACGCCGATTCCAATCCATGGCAGATTGCCACGGTTGCCGACAGTGCCGGCTTCACCTCGTCCTATGGATACGACGCCTACGAGATGCGTAACCGCCTCGACGTGACCGACGGCAACGGCACGACGTGGACCGAGACCGTGGACTACGCCCCTGACGGACGGATCACGATGCGCACGCAGACCGCCGACGGTGCCGAGCAGGCCACCCAGCGCTTCGCGTACCACGCCAACGGCACGGCCGCGGCGTACACGTTCCAGGGTCCGGGCGGCACCACCGAGGTCATCACCGACTTCGATCAACTGCCCGCAGAGATCGCCGGACCGCACCCGAACGCTCCGGCCGACCGCACACCGTCGCGGATCACCACGACCGGTCCGGACGGCACCGTTGACGCCATCACGATCGGCTACGACCAGTGGGCCGCACCAGCGGTGATCACCCACAACGGTGATTCGGTCGCTATCGACAACGCGGCCGGCGCGGTCACCCGCTACGACCAGACCGAGTTGGCATACGACCAGCTGCTCGATGTGATCGCCGTCGACGACGGCACCAATCGGTACGAGTATCTGCGCAATGCCACCGGCGATGTGTTGACCTCGACGAGCACGATTGCCGGCGAGACATCGACCTATCACCACACGGCGAGCGGTCTGATCCTCGGACCCGATCAGCAGCCGGTCAGCGCCTCGCTGCCAGGCGTGGGAGCGATCGCCCACACGATCGCTCCCGGCGGCTCTACGTCGCTGGCCATCATCGGGGTCGCCGTGCCCAGCGCCGGATTCTCGGCGCCGAGGTCAGCCCACACGTTGCCGTCGAGTCCGATG
>JBCBSO010000805.1:0-1697 GCA_039819205.1 Actinomycetota bacterium | reverse complement strand
CCGCTTGGCGCGGGCGAGCGAGGAGCTCACGTCCGCTGGATACACGCGCAGGTGTGATGCTGTGGTGGGGTCGACGATGGTGACATTCATCGACACCGCAGCCACATCTGTCGGGATCGTGCAGTTTCCGTTCGTTCCCGTCACCTGCTGGACGTGAGCTCCTCGCTCGCCCGCGCCAAGCGGGGTTGACTTCGCACCGACGTTCATGGCGCCTGGTCGAGTATCGAACAGTCGACAGTTGGCAATCGGCACGAAAGTGGCCTCGGAGTTGCCCGGTGCGGCATCGACGCGCAACGTCCACATTGAAGCAGCAGCCGCGACTGCGACGAGGGCGGGCACTACCACCCGCGCGACCCAGCGCGCGTTGGATCGGTGCAACATCATGACCACTCACCGGTGGCCCGCCCGCGCAGCGGATTGCTGCTAGCGCACCGGCTGTTCACGATGTGACGGGTGCTTGGTTCTGTGGCGTCGGGAACTGGCGCCCGGTGGATGTCGTGGTGGACTGGTTGGTGGGCCGGCGTAGCCCGGGCAGGAAGGTAGCCATTGGCGAAGGGCGCGCCGGTCGCGGTGACGGCGGCTGCCCCGAGGCAGGTGACGGCACGACCTGGGAGGAACGCGTCGTCCACTCTTGGGCGGGACGCCGCGGCCAGGTCGCCGAGTCCGCGTGCGGCGTTTGTCGCATCCGCCTCGCCGAAGCCAGCTCGCTGAACGACGGCCACGCAACGTTGACGATCGTGCCGTCGAGCACCGTGATGAACATGGTGAGCGATCGCACGAACAGGGTTGCCGACCGCTGACGGTGGACGACGCGGTTCGCATCGGGGAAGGGAGGGTGCAACTGGCATGGGCTGTCTGTCAGACGATCGATCTGTGCGTTGGCAAGACGCCAAGGATCCGGTTCGTGGGCGCCGGCCTGGCCGGCTCCCGGGGAGCGTCGGGCCTGGTGCTGCGGGCCTGGAGAGCGAGTGTTTCCTCACGACGACGTGGGCGCCGCTTGGTGTGCAAGCAGCCGTTGCAATCTGGGGATCTGGCGGTCGAGCCGTCTTGCGTAGACCCAGGCAAAGACACGACCGATGGAGCCGGCGCCGATACCGTCACCCCACACGGTGAATCTGACCTCGGGCCACCCACCGGCCAGGGACGCGTGAACGGCGTGGTCGTAGCCGAGTCGTAGCCACAGGAAGTGGCCGTCCCAGCGGAACGACTCACCCTCGACGTACCGGGTGACCGCAACTCGCGCCTGCGTGAAGTCCCGCAGGAACACAACCGCGGTCGATCCTGGTCGAACGGGTCCGGGTGGGGTCGTTTCTACCTTGCGCAGGTGTCGCGCCCAGACTGGCCAGTGTTCGGCGTCAGCAACAACCTCCCACGCTCGAGCTGGTGTCGTTTCGACGGGGAACGTGCGCTCCAACAGTTGCTTCACTATTCACTCCGGTCGCTTTGAAGACGTGCGGCGATGTCGTGTCGCTAGAGCAACGCCGACGGTGCGGTCTCGAAGAAGACAGCATTGGCATCCACTGCGCTGTGGCGCAGTGCCTTGAGCTCCTGATACTCCGGAGCGTCGTACCACCGGTGCGCAGTGGCAAGGTCTGGGAACTCGATCAGTACCGGATACGCCGGGGACCAGGTCCCTTCGATGACGTCGACGTCTCCGCCCACGACGAGGTAGCGGCCTCCGTACTGTTCGACCACCG
>JBCBSO010000804.1:0-1704 GCA_039819205.1 Actinomycetota bacterium | reverse complement strand
CCACGCGCCTGTGCAACGACATAGCGCCTGCATCGCCTAGCGCCCGGCCGCCGGGATGTGGCGCGGCAGGCGCCAGGGCATAAGCAAGACCGCGTCGAAGCGCAGATCCAGACCACTGTATGCGGGTCGCTGCGCCAGGTAGGCCTCGGCCGCACGCGCGATACGGCGCTGCTGCGCCGGGCTGATCGCCTCCAAAGCAGCGCTCAAGCTAGAGCGGCGTTTCACCTCGACCAGCGCCAGCACGCGGCCGCGACGCGCCACCAGGTCGATCTCGCCGACAGCTACGCCTATTCCGACAGCGTCTACGACACACCGCTGCTCGCTGCGGTCGGTAATCCCGTCGTGGTGAACCCCGACCCGCGGATGGCACTCACCGCCGCCGCCCGGCGTTGGCCGACGATCGAACTCGATGCTCCACCGGGCGTGCGGCGGATGCCAGTGGTTGGGCTCGAAGCGCAAGACCTCCTGCTGCGCCTCGCCCAACCGGCAGCGTTTCCCTATGCCCGCTTCGACATCGACGGTCTGCACCACCTCCCCGACGACGGTCCGGCAATCATCTGTGCCAACCACCGCAGCTACTTCGACGTGGCTGCCCTTGCAGTGGCCTTCGCGCAACATGGTCGGCCGGTGCGCTTCCTCGGCAAGAAGGAGGTGTTCGATGCGCCGTTCATCGGCACCATCGCATCGGCGATGGGCGGGATCCGCGTCGATCGAGCGAGCGGGTCGGACGAGCCGCTGCGGGCAGCGGCCGATGCGCTGCGCGGTGGCGAGCTCGTGGCGCTGATGCCGCAGGGCACGATCCCCCGCGGGCCCGCGTTCTTTCAGAAGCCGAAGGGACGGTGGGGCGCGGCCAAGCTCGCCGCCGACACCGGTGCTCCGGTCATCCCGATCGGGCTGTGGGGTACGGAACGGGTCTGGCCGCGGTCGCAACGATTCCCCGACGTGCTCAACGTTGCCGACCCCCCGACCGTCACGCTGTGCGCCGGTCCGCCAGTACGGATCATCGGTCGGTCTGCCGACGCCGACACCAAACGCATCATGGACGCCATCGTCACCCTTCTGCCCGACGAGGCGCGCCAACGTCGCCAGCCGACCGCTGATGAGCTGGCACGCACGTACCCGCCGGGCTACCGCAGCGATCCGGGCGTCGAGTCATCGCGTCGTCCAGGCACCGACTAACGGTCTGCGCGTCCCTCGACCACACGTCGCGCCAACAGATTTCCTTTCGGTCGCAAATTTCTTTTCATCCGCCTCCGGGCGAGCTCCGTAGAGAGGGTGTTGCAGCGCACAACGCTCGCAGCGTGAACATTCACCCCCCAATCCCCCCACACAAAGGACTACGGACCACCATGAAGCGCACCCCCACACGCGCCCTGGCCGTCGGCGTCACAGCTGCGGTCATCGCCCTGTCGGCCTGCGGCGACGACGGCAACGACAGTGCCGACACCACCGCGGCCACGACGGAGGCTGCCGACGGCGACGCAGCCGCCAGCGGCACGATCGTCGATGTTGCCGTCGAGAACGGCAGCTTTACCACCCTCGTTGCGGCTGTCGAGGCCGCAGGTCTCGTCGAGACCCTGTCCGGTGAGGGTCCGTTCACTGTGTTTGCTCCGACCGACGATGCGTTCGCTGCGCTGCCCGACGGTGTGCTCGACGCGCTGCTGCTCCCGGAGAACCAGGACACGTTGACCGCCATCCTCACGT
>JBCBSO010000803.1:0-1705 GCA_039819205.1 Actinomycetota bacterium | reverse complement strand
GCGCGCGCGACCTGGCCCGGCAGCCGCTCGGCGCGCCAGGCGGCAATCCGCGTCGCCAGCGCGCGCAGGTGCTGGGCGATCTCCGAGTGCCGGCCGATCGAGGCGCCGAGCACGGCGAGCACGAGCAGCACCGCCGGCACGCGTTCGTCGTGGCGCCGGCTCACGGTGCCTCGAAGCCGTTGTCGGCGAGGATGGCCTGTCCGCGCGGACCCGTGACAAAGTCGACGAACGCTGCGGCGAGGTCGGGGTCGGCGGCCGCCGCCAACGGAGCGATCAGGTACGGCGTCGTCAGATCGCTGCCGGTATCGAACGCCACCACCGCCTCGCCTGCGCTGGCGGCGTCTGTGCCGTAGACCAGTCCCACGTCGAGTTCACCGTCGACGAGCTTGGCCAACAGTGAGCGCACGTCGGGCTCGTCGGTGTCGACAGTGGGCGTCACCCCCGTCTCGTCGAGTACTGCGCGGGCGAGGTCGCCGCATGGCACACCCACAGCGCACAGGCCGACGAACAGGTCAGGACGCCCCACGTCGTCCACATCGCGCACGTCGCCCGGGTTGTCGACCGGCGCCGCAACGACCAGGCGGTTGCGAGCGAACACCACCGGCGAGGCCGCGGCCTCGCCGGCCTCGACGACCGCATCCATCGTCGCCTGGTTTGCACTCGCAAACACTCCCGCTGGTGCGCCGTCGATGATTTGGGCGCGCAGCGACGAGCTCCCTCCAGTGGTGATCACCACATCGACGTCGGTCTGCTGCGTCTCGAACGCCTCGCCGATCTCGGCAAACGCGTCGATCAGCGACGACGCGGCGAACACGGTGAGGGTGTTGTCGGAAGACCCGCCGCATCCCGCCAGCACCCCACCTGCGAGCCCTGCAACGGTCAGGAGCGCCGTGCGCCGTGCCGTTGCGGTTCGCGCGCCCATCGCCCGGAAGCTACCGGCCGCCTCCCGCTACCCTGCGCCACGTGACGACCAGGCTGTGGCGCGCCGCCCTCATCGCCGCCACCCTGGCGATTGCCGGGTGCGCTGACTCAGCAGACGAGGCCGACGTCGTCTCGACGCCGGCGACCACGGCGCCGCTGCTCAACAGCGAACGGATCGAGCAGACCTTCGGGTCGTACGACATCGAAGTGCTGCAACAGACAGCGTCCGAGCGAGTGTCGGACCTCTACTCCGGGATGGGCGCCGATCGCACGACGCGCACCTTCGCCGTGGTCACCTATCCGTCGACGATCGACGACGCGGTCGCCACCGAACACGAGACGATCGTCGACGGCGGGTCGATCGGCGCGACGTTCCGCGACGCCGGTTGGACGATCGACAAGATCGATCGGTACATCGGCTCGCTCCCCGCCGCCGAGGTTCCACCAGCGGCGTTCGACCTGATGAACATCGAACCCCGCGAGTTGGCGATGCACGTGTACCGCTTCGACGTGAGCCGCGACGGGGAGACGATCGAGTACGCCACGATCGTCGAGCTCCATCACCCCGAGTACCTGACGACGGAGCAACTGGTCGAGATCTTCGGCGAGAGTCCCACGGACGCGCCCGAGCCCACACTGCTCGACAGAATCGACGAGGTGGCGCAGGCCTGAGGGGCCGGGCCGCACTGCCACGGCCGGCGGTTCAGGTGATTTCGGTGCCGTCGGGATGGTGGGTGTGCCAGTTGCCGTTGGTGTCGCGGTGGACGCGGTAGCCGCGTTCTTT
>JBCBSO010000802.1:0-1707 GCA_039819205.1 Actinomycetota bacterium | reverse complement strand
GACGTCATCGGACTGCGCCTTCACCGGGCCCCCGCGCACCGCGTCGGCGAGCCCGGCAGCCGACGACAAGAACGTGATCGCATGGCCAGCCGCTGGTCCGTCGACGACAACCAGGTCATAGTCACCGGTGCGTTCGAGCTGCTTCACCTTGCCAAGCACCACGACATCGTCGATACCCGGGGCCGCCGTGCCGACGATGTCGATCACGCCGGTGCGTTGGAGCCGCTTGGCCACCCGGGCGAAGCCGTGATCGCGCAGGTACTCGTCGAGCGCTTCGGGAGCAGAAATGCGCACGAGGTCGATCCGACCGTGGTCCGGGTCGTCAGTAGATGCGCCGACCAGGGCGTCGAGCGTCGGCTTCCCGTCGAGTTCGATCACGAGCACATCGCGACCGTGACGGGCTGCCGCATGCGCCAAGACAGCAGTTACCGTGGTCTTGCCGACCCCGCCCTTTCCGGCCACGATCACCACCTTCGTGGCAATCGATGACTCCCACGATGCACCCCGACCCGGGACTCCCCCAACCACATCAGCACCGCTCGCTTCATCGCGGACCGGGTTCTTGGCAGCGTCCGGGGGCACTCGTGCGCAGGCTAGTGATTGTCGTGTTCGCCGCGCTTGCCGTGATCGGGTTGGCGGCACCGACCAGTCACGCCCAAGACGATCCGCCCAGCGATACCACCACGGCTGAGGGGGTCGACATCGCTCCGGTCGACGTGCTGCAGGTGAGCGGGTTGTTCGACCCGATCCTCGTCGCCGAGGTGGAATCGGCGATCGACCGGGCGGTCGACGGTGGCGCCCAGGCGCTGATCTTGCAGGTCAACAGCCGGGGCACGGTTGTGTCCGACGACGTGGTCGAGGATCTGCTCGACACGGTGGCCACGGCGCCGATCCCGATCGGCATCTGGGTCGGACCGAGTGGAGCCCGGTTCTACGGCAAAGCTGCACAGTTGCTGGCCGTCGCCGATGTCACCGGCATGGCCCCTGGCGCGCGCGTTGGCTACTTCGGCGTGCCGCTCAACCCGCAGTCGGCCGAGGTCGAGTTCGGCATCGCCGAGGAGCAGCTGCGCAACGGCTCGGCCGGCTTGTCCGAGGCGCGCACACTCAACGTGTTCAAGCAACGCATCGACGACGAGGGAATCCCCACGATCAGCTCGATGCTGCAAGCGCTCGACGGCTTCGAAGAGAACGGCGTCGTGCTCGAAACGACCACGCTCGTCGTACTCGACGACGGCTCGTCGCGCTTCGACACGGTCGCCACGGTGCGTTTCTCCAAGCTGTCGTTGGTCGACCAGCTGTTCCACACGGTGGCCTCGCCACCGGTGACCTACCTACTGCTGTTGGCCGGATTGGCGCTGCTGGTGTTCGAGTTCTTCACGGCGGGCGTCGGAGTCGCCGGCGCCGTCGGCGCAGTGTGCACCGTGCTGGCGTGCACCGGGCTCGCCGTCCTCACCACCCGATGGTGGGCCTTCGCGCTCATCGCCGTGGCGATGCTGGCCTTTGCCATCGATGTACAGGTGGGGATACCGAGATTCTGGACCGGTGTCGGCATCGTGTTGACCATCATCGGTAGCTGGTTCCTGTTCGAGCCGATCCCCGGCAACTCGATGCGCCCCTCGTGGATCGCCTTGCTCGCCGGCATCGGCGGCATCGCACTGACGTTCATCGCCGGCATGCCATCGATGGTCCGCACGCGCTTTGCAACAC
>JBCBSO010000801.1:0-1707 GCA_039819205.1 Actinomycetota bacterium | reverse complement strand
TCTTCGCTTTCTCGACCAGCACGCCGAGCACGCGGCGTTCTTGGGCTTCGAGAGGGCCACGAGGATCGTCGGGCATCGTTGCGTTGCGACAGCAAAGGTTCGGATTGGGGCCGGGGGCGTCATCCTAGCGCAGGCGGGCGACGTTCGGCAGGGAGCGAGCCGCGCAGCGGATCGGCCGATTGGTCGCCGCGACCCCAACGAAAAAACCGCGGGCCGCTCTTGCGAGCGACCCGCGGTGGGTGATGCGTCAGCTCGGTTCGTCGCCCCGATCAGAAGGTGATGACCGCGTCCATTCCGAAGGACCAGTTCTCGTAGTCGTTCTGGCCGTTGTATCCGACGAACTGGGCGGCCGCGTCGGAGCCGGTCCAGTCGTAGCGGACCTCGGGTCGGATCACGACGTTGGCGTGGGGGCGGTAGTTGAGGCCCATGGTCAACGCCTGGAAGCTGGAGCCATCGGACTTCCACCACTCCATGCGTCCGCCGGCGGCCCAGCAGTCGTTGATGGTGTAGAAGAGGTACTGGTTGATGCCGACCTGGTCGTTGGCGATGCCGCCGTTGACCGCGTTGGCGTCGTAACCGACCACGTCGCTCTGGAACACGTAGTTCAGGTCGTCCGAGAGCGCGACGTCGAACACCAACGAGTGGCTGTAGCCGTCCTCGCCGCCCGAGCGGGCGCCGAAGTTGCCCGCGGTCGAGATGTAGGTGAACGCGATGTCGTCGGTCAGGTTGGTGCTGAAACCGCCCAACCAGCTGCTGCCGCCCAGCGAGTCGTCGAAGCCGGTGTCCCAGCCCGCGGTCCACCCGGCGTACAGCTCGACGTTGTCGAGACCGGAGTAGGTGGCGAGGGCGCCGGTGTGGGTGAACGGCTCGCTGTTGAACATGGTCAACGCGTGGCTGTAGAAGAAGTTATCCGGGGCGGTCACGACCTCGTAACCAATCAGCGTGTAGAAGTGGCCGGCGATGATCGACAGGTCGCCGTAGGCCACCTCGCCGTAGAGCTGGGGCATCGCCCAGCCGTAGCCGCCGCCGCGGTCCCAGCCGTTCGCGAAGTCCCACTCGCCGGGGTCGTTGCCGAAGGCCTGGGTCTTGGCCGCGTCGGTGCCGTACATGATGTCGGCGCGGAAGCCCCAGTCGAGGCCGCACGAGCCATCGGCGACCTTCTCGAACCAGAGCCACTGTTGGTGCAGGTTCAGTCGGTCGTCGTTGTCGTTGAACGCGAGGCCGTCGTTGTCGGTGACCGACAGGCGGGCGTTGTCGGAGTGGAATCCGAACTGCGTCCAACCGCCGAAGTCGACCGGGCAGCAGCCGCACGGGTCGAGGTGACCCTTGAGGGTGAACGGGTCGCCCAGGCAGCACGCGCCCAGCGAGCAGCCGCCAAGGCCACACGCCGAACCACAACCACACGCGTCGCCGCAAGCATCTCCGCAGCAGCCGTCACCGCAGAGGTTGTCGCCGCAGCAGCCGTCGTCGCAGCCGCAGCTCGGGTCTTCGCACCCACACGACGGCTCGTCGCAACAGGCGGGTGTCTCACAACAAATCAATTGGTAGTCGAACGCCGCTTCGATCGCGGTCTCGGCAGACGCGATCGCGCCGCCGAAGGCGACCAGAGCGACGCTCATGGTCCATCGCAGGGTCATCGCCATCAGCTCCTTCTGGGGGAAATGTGCTCGCGTCCGTCCGACTGGCGAGCGTACGGGGGTTGTCTCC
>JBCBSO010000800.1:0-1718 GCA_039819205.1 Actinomycetota bacterium | reverse complement strand
TGGTGGTCACCACCTGCCGGTGCCTGCTGATGTACATCGTGTTGCCGTTCGTGCTGCCGGCGGTGGGCATCGCCCGCGGCGTCGGCCCGGCGATCGGCTTGGCAATCGGCATCGTGGCGATCATCTCGATCGTGTACTCGATCCGCCGCTTCTGGCGGGCGAACCACAGCAAGCGGTGGCACTACACGGTGTTCGGCACGATCATCATCGGGTTCCTGATCTACCTGTCGATCAAAGACATCGTCACCCTCGCCACCTGAGCACGCCTCGGATGTAACACGGCCCGGTTCCATCGGGCATGATGTGGGGGTTCGTCGACCACTGGGGGGTTTCGTGAACGTCACACTCACGATCAATGGCACGTCGCATACCTACGACGTCGAGCCGCGCACGCTGCTGGTACAGCTCATCCGCGAACATGCGGGACTCACCGGCACCAACATCGGTTGCGACACGTCGTCGTGTGGGGCCTGTTCGGTGCATCTCGACGGCGAGGCGGTGAAGAGCTGCACCGTGCTGGCCGCTCAGGCCGAGGGCACCGATGTCACCACGATCGAGGGGATGGCCGCTGCCGACGGCTCGCTGCATCCGATGCAGCAGGCGTTCATGGACGAGCACGGCCTGCAGTGTGGATTCTGCACGCCCGGCATGGTGATGGCGGCGTCGAGTTTGCTCGAAGAGAACCCGAACCCCACCGACGAGGAGGTGCGGGTCGGCCTCGAGGGCAACCTGTGCCGTTGCACCGGCTACCACAACATCGTGCAGGCAGTGCTCGCCGCGTCCGGAGCAAGCCAGTGATCCCCGCTCAGTTCGACTACGTCCGCGCCGAGTCGGCCGAGGAGGCCATTGCCCTCGTCGGCCAGCATGGCGACGAGTCGAAGTTCATCGCTGGTGGCCACAGCCTGCTGCCGTTGATGAAGCTGCGTCTCGCCCAGCCGACGGTGTTGATCGACATCGGCCGGATCACCGACCTGTCGTACGTGCGTGACGACGGCGACCACGTGGCGATCGGCGCGCTCACCCGGCACATGGATGTGGAGACGTCCGAGGTGCTGCGTGAGCACGTGCCGCTGTTGGCGCACGCCACGAGTCACGTCGGCGACCCGCAGGTGCGCCATCGCGGCACGATCGGCGGCTCGATCGCCCACGCCGACCCGGCCTCGGACCTGCCGGCGGTGGCGTTGGCACTCGGTGCGACCTACGTGGCCCAGGGCCCCAACGGCACGCGTGAGATCGCCGCCGCCGACTTCGCCACGTCGTACCTCGAGTCGACCTTGGCCGACGACGAGCTGCTCACCGAGATCCGCGTGCCCAAGATGGACGGCGCCGGATGGGGCTTCGAGAAGTTCAACCGGCGGGCCCAAGACTGGGCGATCGTCGGCGTGGCTGCGTGGCGGCGTAACGGCGACGCAGGGGTCGGCCTGGTCAACATGGGATCGACTCCGGTCTTGGCCACTGGCGTGTCCGCGGCCCTGTCCGACGGTGCGTCGATCGGCGACGCATCACAGTTGGCCACCGAGGGAACCGATCCCCAGCCCGACCTCAACGCCAGCGTCGAGTACCGCCAGCACCTCGCTCGGGCGCTCACCAAACGAGCCCTCGAAGCCGCGTCGTCGTAGCACACGTGTGACAGTTGGGGTCAGACCCCAGATGTCACACCTTTCCGGGGACTAATGGGTGGGTCCCCAAAAGTCACACCCCCCAAAACAACCGCGATT
>JBCBSO010000799.1:0-1726 GCA_039819205.1 Actinomycetota bacterium | reverse complement strand
GCTCGTCGACGAAGTGAAGAAGTAGGCGCCACCGATCCATACGCCGACGGCGACGGCAACCACATAGGCCTTGCCGTAGCGCACCGCGCCGTGGATCACCAGCAGGAGTCCGATGGTGGCGATGATCTCGGACACGTACTGCGGGGCGCCGTCGCGCTGCTTCTCAGAGATGGTGATCACCCCGCCGCCCGTCCCGTCCCAGAACATGATGTTGGTCAGCATCACCCCGACGAATCCGCCACCGAGCTGCGCAAGGATGTACCACGCCGCCTCGGTGGTGGTCATGTCACCCATCAGCCGATCGACCAGGGTCACCGCCGGGTTGAAGTGGGCGCCGGACACACTGGCGAACATGATGATCAGGCCGATCAGTGCGCCTGCCGTCGCGGCAGCGTTCTCGAACAGCTGCAGCCCGACATCGTTCGGCGACAGTGTCTCGGCCATGATCCCTGAGCCGACCACTGCGATGATCAAGAACGCACTACCGATCGCCTCAGCGGTCAGCCGAACATGCAGCGGCACGATCGGGTGACTGAGCTCGATCGGTGCGGAGTCGTTGGCCGCGGTCTCGGCGGCAGTGACGGTGGGGGGATCGCCTGGATTCGCCATGAGCGCGGCGAACACTAGACTTTTCATCGATGCCGATCAATATGTCTGCGGGCTCAGATCAGCAACACGACCCGGGTACCGCCGGCTCGTGTTGCCAGCCCGGTGAGCCGATCCCGCATGATGACGCAGCACGCGTGGCCGAGTTGTTCGCTGCGCTCGCCGATCCGGTGCGCCTGCAGATCCTGTCGATGATCGCCAAGGCTCCCGACGGCGAGGTGTGTGCGTGCGACTTCGTCGGGCCGATCGAGCGGTCACAGCCGACCGTGTCGCATCATCTCAAGGTGTTGGCGGCTGCCGGTGTGGTGGTCACCGAGCGGCGCGGCCGGTGGATCTGGTATCGGCTGGCAGCCGGCACCCCCGAGGCGATCGCCAGCGCACTCGGCGACGTCGTTGGCTGATGTGCGGTCGCTTCGTCGCCACGGCCGACCCCGAACGCATCGCCGCCTACTTCGGAGCGACTCCGGCTGCTGAAGGCCTCGGCGAGAACTACAACGTCGCCCCGACACAGGACGTGTTGGCGGTGGTCGAGCGGCCGGACGGCGATCGACGCGTCGAGGCGTTTCACTGGGGATTGATCCCGAGTTGGGCCAAGGACAAGAAGATCGCTTCGCGCATGATCAATGCACGCGCGGAAACGCTGGGGGAGAAGCCGGCGTTCCGCGGACTGTTCGCCAAGAAGCGCTGCATCATCCCGATGGACGGGTTCTATGAGTGGCAACCGGGGGCGCCCGGCGGCCCGGTCGACGCCAAGGGCAAGCCGCGCAAGCAGCCGATGTTCATCCATCGCAACGACGACGAACTCCTCGCGGTTGCCGGTCTGTGGTCGGCCTGGAAGGACCCCGAAGACCCCGAACAACGATGGCTGCACAGCCTGACGATCGTGACGACGGCCGCCAATGACACTATGCGGCCAGTGCACGATCGGATGCCGGTGCTGTTGGAACCAGACCAGTGGGCCCGGTGGCTCGACCCCGAGCTGCGCGACACCGCCCAACTCGTCGACCTGTTCGACTTGTCGGCCGACCGCTCGCTGACGATGCACTCTGTCTCGACGGAGGTCAACAACGTCCGCAACAACCGCGCCGAGCTGATCGAGCCCGGTTCGATCGACGACGCC
>JBCBSO010000798.1:0-1726 GCA_039819205.1 Actinomycetota bacterium | reverse complement strand
ATCAAGTACATGTTCGGCGGGGCGGCCACCGTCCCGCTAACGATCACCACGGGCGGTGGTGGCGGTCTGTCGGCGGCCGGCCAACACAGCCAGTCGCTCGAGGCGCTGCTGTGCCACATCCCCGGCCTCAAAGTGGTGCATCCCTCAAACCCGTACGACATGAAGGGGTTGATGACGGCGTGCATTCGCGAGGACAACCCCACCGTGATGATCAAGCACAAGCGGCTGCTCGGCATGAAGGGCGAGGTTCCCGAAGACCCCTACGTGATACCACTCGGCAGTGCGAACGTGCTCCGCGAGGGCAGCGACGTCACCGTCGTGGCGTGGGGGCGGATGGCCAATGAGGCCGCCGATGCCGCTGATCGTCTCGATGCCGATGGCATCTCGGTCGAGGTGATCGACCCGCGGACGCTGCAGCCGCTCGACACCGACGTCATCACGGAGTCGGCGCGCAAGACGAACCGCGTCGTCGTGGTCCACGAAGCGGTTCGCTTCGGGGGGCTCGGCGCCGAAGTCGCTGCGCAAGTACAAGAACATGCCTTCGACTACCTCGACGCGCCCGTCGAACGAATTGCGGCCCCGTTCTCGCCGGTGCCGTTCAGCCCGGCGCTCGAGCAGCACTACCTGCCCGACGTGGACCGGATCGTGGCCGGGATTCAGTCGGCACTGGCCCGCCCAGGAGCGTGACACCGTGGCCACGGTCGGCGTCATCGTCAATCCACATGCGGGGAAGGACGTACGCCGCCTCGTGTCCGGCGCGAGTCCGGTCACCGACGCCACCAAGGTCGCCATCGTCCGTCGCGTAATCGTCGGCGCCGCCGAGTCCGGCGCGGCGCGCATCGTGCTCGGCGCCGACCACGCGGGGCTGGCCGAACGCGCCGCACACGGACTCGACGTTCCCGTCGAGCTGCTCGACGGCCCGCAGACCGGCGCTCATCTCGACACGATCGCGGCGGCGCGCAACGCGTGGAAGGTCGACGCCGACGCGCTCGTCGTGCTCGGCGGCGACGGCACGTGCCGCGACGTCGTCACGGGCTGGCCGGATGCGCCGCTGATTGCACTGTCGACTGGCACCAACAACGTGTTTCCGACGGCGGGCGATGGCACGAGCGCCGGCGTTGCAGCCGGCCTGATCGCCAGCGGTCGAGTAGCACTCGAACTCGTGGCACACGTCGCACAACGAATCAACGTGCGCGTCGACGCGCCCAACATCGACACAGCGGTCGACGAATCCGCGCTGGTCGACGTGGCCCTCATCGATGCGGCGTTCGCCGGCGCTCGGGCCGTTACCGACCCGCAGTCGATCCGCTGGGTCATCGCGGCGATCGCCGATCCGGCCAGTACCGGGCTCGCCGCAATCGCGGGGCGGATCGCCCCGAGCGGGCGAAGAGAGCCAGGTGGAGTGCTGATTCGGCTCGGCGATGGCGGACGTCGGGTGCGCGTCCCACTCGCGCCAGGGACATTCACGACCCTGGGGGTCACTGCGGTGACTCCCCTGCCCGCCTCGACGCCGGTCGCGTTGGAGGGCGGCGGCATGATCGCCTACGACGGCGAACGCACCACGCCTGCGCCCGTCGACACCACGATCACTGCGTCCATCGAAGCGAGCGGACCGCGGCTGATCGACGTCGAGCGCACGCTCGCGATCGCTGCCGCTGAGCGCCTGTTCGATCTCGAGGAGGGCCCCCATGGCCACTGAGTTCCTGATGCCCAAGCTGGGGCTCAC
>JBCBSO010000797.1:0-1727 GCA_039819205.1 Actinomycetota bacterium | reverse complement strand
CCCCGCGTCGTGGGTGCCCGTGACACTGGCGGTGCTCGCCTTCGGCGCGACGCTGCTGTTGGTGGCGCGCACCGCGATCAACCTGCTCGCCGTGCTGGCCACGCGCATGCCGCGCATTGGCCAAGTCGTCGCCGGCCTATCGGCGCTTGCGTTTTATGGCACCCTGCAGTTCATTCCGCGCCTGGTGACCGATCTCGACGCCAACGAACGCGACGACGCCGCCGGCGTGCTGCAGTGGACCCCACCCGGACAGATCGGCCGAGCATTGGCCGAGGCAGACACCGATGCCCTTGCCGCAGTCGGGCGGGTGGCACTCGGAGCGGCCTGGCTCATCGCCCTCGCGGCGGTGTTCGCCTGGTCGACCAGGTACCTCCTGATCTCGGTCAAGCGCTCGAGCGCCTCGGCCACCGGCCGCTCCAGTTCACCGATCCGCCGCGCTGTCCGCACGCTGTGCGGCACTGGCGCAGTCGGCGCGGTGGCGTGGCGCGGCCTCCTCACGCGGCTGCGGGCACCGCGCACCGCACTCGAAACCTTCACCGGTGCCGGCGTCGGCCTCGCCCTCGTTTTGGTACCTGCGCTCACCCGCGACGCCGCTGGCGCCGGCGCGGTGCTCATCGGCGGCGCCGTGCAACTCGCTGTGTTGTTCATGGCCGGCAACAGCTTCGGGTCCGACGGCCCCGCGCTCACAACCGAATTGCTCACCGGCACCGATCCGTCGACGCTCGTCGTCGGCAAGGCCCGATCGATCGCGATCGTCGGCCTTCCGCTCGCACTGATCGGTCCGACGATCGCCGCTGGCGTCACCGGCGAGTGGCGCTACCTCCCCGCAGGCTTTCTTGTCGGTCTTGGGGGACTACTCGCCGGCGTCGGCGGAGCAATCGTGCAGTCAACACTGGTCCCGATCGCCATCCCCGAGTCCGACAATCCGCTGGCCACCGGCGACTCTGGCCGCGGCTGCCTTGCCGGGTTGATGCTGGCGGCGGTGCTCATCGTGCTCGGACTGATCACGTTGCCCGTGGCGCTTGCGCTGCTGTGGGCCCTCGACCGCGGCTCGGTTCCGCTGGTCACCGTGTTCAGCGCGGCCACTCTCGCCGCCGGCTGGGCGGTGCGCGTCGGCGGCATCCGCTATGCGCTCTCGACATGGCGGCGGCGCGAGCCCGAGATCGTCAGCGCCGTTACTCCCGCACGCTGATCTACCCCAGCGCGGCCTCGACGTCGTCGAGGATCAAGAGCGCCGCCGGAAGACCACCCTGTTGCCACGCCAACGGGTCAACCACGGTGATACCGCCGTTGTTCGCGATGCGCAGCGTTGGGTACAGCGGGCTATCGATGATCGCCTGGACCGAGTCGTCGACACCCTCGCCAGCGCTGCCGAGCGACCCAGCACCGAACACGAACACGACGTCGCCATCGGCGAGTTCGAGTTGTTCAAGCGACACCTGAATGAACCGCTCGCTCGGATCGTCGGTCTGCTGCGACGAAGGACGGGCGAAGCCAAGATCCTCGAGCACCTGTCCGGCGAAGTGGTAGCGGGTGTGCAACCGGATCTGGTCGCCCAACGCCCGCACGACCGACACCTCGTCGCTCAGCCGGTCGGCGAACTGCCGTTGCAGGTCGGCAACTCGGGCGTCGTACTGCTCGAGCTGCGCAGTCATGTCAGCGGTGGCGTCAACCGACTCCGCGATCCGCTCTGCCGTGCCACGCCAATCGTTGAGATCGCTCTCGAT
>JBCBSO010000796.1:0-1730 GCA_039819205.1 Actinomycetota bacterium | reverse complement strand
GGCCACTGGCGTTACCACCGATGATCAACTGGTCGGTGATGTCCGGCGTGCCGTCGCAGGTCTGTCGGGCACCGACGACGTGTTGGTCATCGACAATGACTATGAGTCAGATAGCGGGTCTCTCTATCTCGACACGTTCCTGAACGACGGCACGCCGGACATCACCGACCAGTTGATCATCGGTGGTAACGCCAGTGGCCAGACGGATCTGACGATTGTGCCGGACGCGGGCAGCCCGGGTGGTCTGACCGGTTTCGGGCCGACCGACGGCATCCTGGTGGTGGCGACGGAGACGTCTGACGACGACGCCTTCAGCCTGACAAACCCGGATCTGACGGCGGGTATTTTCGAGTACTTCCTGGCCAATCCGGAGGGACAGCCGGCGGGTCAGGATAACTGGTACCTGCAGTCGGACTATCTCGATCAGATCTACATCTACGAGAACCTGCCGGGTGCGATGCAGACGATCGGCCTGGCCCTGACCGGTCAGTTGGTGGAGCGTGTTGGGGTGCGTTCGGCGGTGCCGAGCACGCTGCCGGACGCCGACGGCAACCCGGTCCGGGGCGGCGCGCCGGTTGATACGGCGATCTGGGGCCGTGCGGTGGGTCTGTCGCTGGAAAGCGACGGCAACCTGGACAGCACGACCGAGGGCTCGTTCGATCAGACCATCGGCTTCCTGCAGGCCGGCGCCGACGTGACGGTGCTGGACCGGCCGAGCGGCCGGCTCTTGATCGGTGCTCTGGGCCATTGGGGCGTCAGCTCGCTGGATGCCAACAACTCGCGCGGCGCGGATGTCGGCACGGCAGACTTCGACTTCTACGGTGGTGGTCTGACGGCAACCTGGTACTCGACCCAGGGTTGGTACTTCGACAATGTGGTGCAGTACACGGCCTACGACATCGACATCTCCACGGCGACCCGGTGGGCGTCGCAGAGCACGGACGGCTATGCGATCACGAGCTCGCACGAGCTCGGCTACCGGATCCCGATCGGCGAGACGGCCGCGTTGGTACCGCAGGGTCAGTTGACCTATCAGTACATCGACTTCGACGACTTCACCGATCCGGACGGTGTGGCCGTTAGCCTGAACGACGACGACAGTCTGGTGGGTCGTTTGGGCGTGGCGTTCGAGAACTCGGCTGCGATCGGCAGCTCGCTGGCGACCGGCTATCTCGAGGCCAACGTGATGTACGAGTTCCTGGGCGACAACTCGGTGAACACGTTCACGCCGGAAGGTGGCAACATCGCCATCAACCAGCAGACGCGTGAGGCCTGGGTCGAGGTCGGCTTTGGTGGCACGATCGCGGTTGCCGAGGGCGTGTCGCTGTATGGCGAGGTGGACTACGCGCTGCCGTTCGACGGCGGTGTCCGGGGCGTCCAGGCCTTGGGCGGTATTCGGGTGAACCTGAACCCGCCGCCGGCCCCGCCCCCGCCGGCACCGGTGATCGCGCCGGTGGCGGAGACGGCGTTCATCGTGTTCTTCGATTGGGACCGGGCGGACCTGACGTCTGAGGCCAACCTGGTGCTGGACGATGTGGTGGTGGTTGCCAACCAGTCCGGCTACGCCTCGATCCGTCTGGACGGCTACACCGATCTCTCCGGTTCGGCGGCGTACAATCTGGGCCTGTCGGAGCGTCGGGCGAACTCGGTGGCCAACGGCCTGATCGCGCGCGGCATCGCGCCGGACGACTATCCGGTGAACAATTTCTGGGCCTGGCATGTGAAGGCCG
>JBCBSO010000795.1:0-1734 GCA_039819205.1 Actinomycetota bacterium | reverse complement strand
GCGCCCACGTTTTGAGTCTACCTGGGGCCTGGGAAGGTTCGTCGGGGCGCGTTAGCATCCGCGCCATGCAACGGACTCGCCTACGCTTCGCCTCGCTTGCCCCCGTGTTCGCTCTGGCCGTCGCCTGCGGCGATGACTCGTCGTCGACCACGGAAGGCGACACGGACGGCTCGTCGTCGACCACGACCGACACCACGACGTCGACCACGACCGAGACCACGACGTCGACCACCGACACGACGACCTCGACCACGACCGAGACCAGCTCGACGACCGACCCCACCGCGACCGGCACGACCGGCACGACCGGCACGACCGGCACGACGGGGGAAGCGGTGGTCTGCGGTGACGGAGAGATCACCGGTGACGAGATCTGCGACGACGGCAACGTGGATGACGGCGACGGCTGCAGCGCCGACTGTCAGACCGCAAACTGCCTCGTGCCGATCAGCCACGCCACCGTGCAGCTGGGCGTGGACGACATGGCCTGTCCCACCGTCTACATCCTGCCGGGGACCTACACCGAGAACGTCGCGATCGGCCGGGCGGTGACCGTCGAGGGCGTTCCGATCGGTGCGGACACGGTCACCATCGACGGTGACGGTGCCGACTCGACGATGACGATCATCGACGAAACGGTGATTCTGCGGCAGCTGACGATCACGGGCGGGATGACGAACTTCGGCGGCGGTATCGCGGTCGCCGATGCCACGCTGACCCTCGAGCAGACCACGGTGACCGGCAACACTGCCACCGGCGCGAACGCGGGCGGGGCGGGGATCGACCTGAGCAACTCGGACCTGACCCTGGTCGACACCGCCGTCGACGGCAACACCCTGACCGGCATGGCCGGCACCCGAGAGGGCGCGGGAATCCGTGCCAACCTCAGCACCATCAACATCACGATGGGAAGCAGCGTCGACGGCAACACCACGAACGTCGCCGGCAACACCGACAGCAATCTCTACGGCGGCGGTGTGTTCCTCAACGACAGCGAGGTGGTCATCGACGGCAACTCCTCGGTCAACGACAATACGCTGATGGCCAGCTCGGACGGGGCGCTGGTCGACGCGGCCGGAGCGGGCATCTACGCCACCGGTTCGATGTCGCTGGTGCTGGCCGGCGAAGCTGCGATCTCGCAGAATGCGATCACCCTCAACTCCACCAATGGCGTCTCGGTTGGCTCGGGCGGCGGGGTCTATGCCGACAACGACGCGACGGTGGACCTGGGACCTGGGGTCGTTCTCAACGCCAATGACGTCTCGGTGACCGACGACTCGGCCGATGCGCGCGGGGGCGGGATCGCGATCAGCGGAGCCGCGTTCGACACCGACGGGATCACGGTCAGCGCCAACACCGTGACCGCGGTCGCGACGGATCTCGCGGCCGCCTCCGGTGCGGGAGCCGAGGTCGGGATGGATGTCGACACGGCGGTCGTGGCTCGTACGACCGTCAGCGGCAACACGGCGAGCGCGACGGGCACCAACGGCGCCCTCGCCGACGGCGGGGGCCTGCGGGTCACGTCGTCGAGCATCGGCGCGCTGGAGCTGCGCGCGACCACGGTCTCCGGCAACCAAGCCACCGGCGGCGCCGACAGCCGGGGCGGCGGAATCGCCTCCCAGGGACTCGGGGGTGGATTGGCGGTAGCCGACCTCATCAACTGCACCGTCAGTGGCAACACCTCGGACGGAGGGGGCCTCGCCAACGGTGGTGGGTTTGGGGCGGTCGGAGATG
>JBCBSO010000794.1:0-1734 GCA_039819205.1 Actinomycetota bacterium | reverse complement strand
GTCATAGCTGTCGATCACCAAGACGCGCGGCATTCCCCCAGTATGGAGCACCGCGTGGCGGCGACCGCCGAAGAATCGCCTATGATCGCTCGCCGATGGCACCTCCCAAGCGCAAGTCGGGCGGCCGCGTCACCCCCAAGGGGACTCGCCCGGGCGATCGTCCGACCTCGTCGACGAACGAGTCGACTTCGTCCGAACCGGCCGCGACACCGAGCGCAGCCGACGACGGTCCGCGCAAAGGCGTCGCTGCGTCGTCGCGCTACACGCCAAAGGCAACCAAGCGCCAGCTGATCCCCCCGTCGTACATCCCGGTGATCATGCTGGTGCTGCTGATTGGCGGCGGCTTATTGATCATGGCCCGGTATCTGGTGTTCACCGACACCAACTGGCCGACCTTGATCGGCCTGGCGATGATCCTCGGTGGCCTGTACACCGCCACCAAGTGGCAATAGCAGCGCCACGACCAGCAGGAACAGCCGCGCCCAGCCTGTGGGCAACCGAAATCACACGGCTGTAGTTCTACCCAAGTTATCCACAGTTGTGTGGACAGGGTGCTGGCGCAACCGCACTAGTCGTACAGCGGCGCGACCTCGGTCATCGCCTCAAGACAGTGCGTAGGAGGTGGTGGATCCTCATCTGGGGCCATCGTCAACTTCAATTCCACGCCGCAGACATCGCACCGATACCGGCGGTTCACTTTGCGCAGCTCGCCAGACGGCGGAGGCTCTGGGGGCATCGATGTGAGGCCACGCAGGATCGCGATGCCACTTTTCCACAGCACGTAGCCGAGAAGCAGTCCGATTCCAACCCAGACGAACGTGCCGAATGCCGGCATGTGGCCATCGTATGGCCTGCGATCGACGACCGGACACGGCGCCGCCGACCGTCCGCATGAACCAATGTGCGAACCGCCGCGGGGCGGCGTCGATCGCCAGCCGATCACCGACGAGAGAACAACATGCGAAGTTGGTTTCGTAACTCGCAACGACGTGCGACAATGGTCACATGAGCGGTTTGAAGCCACTGTCCACCATCGAAGAGATCGACGCCCTCTCGACGGGCCGAACAGTGCCCAGCGCGTTCCTCGAGCTTGTCGCGGCGCACCCGAACGTCCCGGCGCTGCACTCGATGAAGGCCGACGGCGGATGGAACGTGTGGACCTACCAACAGTTCGCCGACGTCGTCGCCCAGGCTGCGGCCGGGTTGCGCAGCGCCGGCTTGCAGTCCGGCCAGCGAATGCTCTTGATGATGCGCAACCGCCCGGACTTCCATTGGTTCGACGCCGCTGCCCAGTTCCTCAGCGCAACGCCGGTGAGCATCTACAACTCATCGTCGCCCGAAGAGATCGAGTACCTCGCCGGCCACGCCGAGGCCGAGATCGCCGTCGTCGAGGACAACGGCTTTCTCGAGCGCATCCTCAAAGTGCGCGACGAACTGCCGAACCTCAAGCAGATCTACGTGATCGAGCCACCCGAGGGGCCGCTGCCCGACGGCGTGCACCCTGCCAGCGAGCTGCTCGAAGCGGGCACCGCCGACCTCGCCGAATTGGGCGCGGCGACCTCGCCAAGCGACCTGGCCACGCTGATCTACACCTCCGGCACCACCGGACCACCCAAAGGCGTGATGATCAGCCAGTACAACGTCGTGTACACGGTGGAGATCCTCAAGGACTGCATCAGCTTCGACGATTTCGTCGGCAAGCGGGCGGTGTCGTATCTGCCGATGGCACACATC
>JBCBSO010000793.1:0-1742 GCA_039819205.1 Actinomycetota bacterium | reverse complement strand
CGTCGGTGAGGTCACCGGTCCGGCCGCCAAGCGGCTGTACGTGTGGTTCGAACCGACGTACTGCCGAATGCCGTGCCACTCGCCGAGGTACCGATCGGGCCCGAGGCCGAGCGACTTGCGCACGCGGCTCCACATGCCGTCCGCAGCCACGACGTAGCGCGCCTCGATGCGGCCCGGCGATCCTGCAGTGTCGGTGGTGGCGACGACACGGTCGTCGTGTTGTTTCACGTCGACGAGCCCACATCCGTCGAGTACGTCGGCGCCGGCGCGGCCAGCCGCCGCAAGGATCGCCGCGTCGAGGTCGAGCCGTGGGGCGACGGCTGCGTATCGCCCATGGTCGGGGAGTGGCACGAAGATCTCTCGCCCGGACGGCGAGCGGATCGCCGCGCCGTCGACGTCGAGCCATCGCTCGACATGCGCCGGTTCGATGCCGAGGTGCTCCATCTCGCGCAGTGCCAGCGTGGTGAGACCGTCACCGCAGCACTTATCCCGTGGAAACGTCGCTTTGTCGATCACGGTGACCGCCCGACCGGCCCGAGCGAGCTCGATTGCCGCGGCGGCGCCCGCAGGACCGCCGCCGACGACGAGCACATCGGTCACGAGCGGCGCGTCGTTCGTCGGGTGCCCGCTCATCGGTGTGAGGCTACGAGAGGTGAACGCCGAGACGTCGGGCTGTGCGATATGGAGCCTCCGGGTCAGGCGTCGCATGGAGTCGGTTGGCGTGGACGAGCGCCCGCCAGCGGGGGATCAGCCCGTATGCCGCGTCGCCCGGACACGCCGTGAGGGTGCAGTCGCGGTGGCCCGAGATGGTGCGCACGGTTGCCGTTGTGCCTCGAGCCAACTTGTTCGAGCCGCGTGACACGAAGGTTGCGGTGTCGCCCAGTGCCGTACCCACGTCGTATCGATCGGCGAGCCACCACAGGACGCGCACCAGCGACTCTTGCGCCGCCGGCGTCGGCGTCAGGGCGGTGTAGTCACCGATCAGGCACACCAGCTGGGCGAACCCCTGGTTGCCACCCGTGGCATCGGCCACGACCGGACCATCGAGCGAGCCGGCGCGCGTCTCCCACACGCTGCCGTCGGGGGCGATCATGAAGTGGTAGGCGATGTCGGGCCAGCGTTTCTCGGGGCCGGTGTGGAAGGCGTACACCGAGCGCAGAAGCGCCCGGACATCGGCGACCTCGTTCGGCGAGAAGGTGTGATGCACGAGGAGGAAGCGAACGTCCTCCGGCCCGATCGGCGCGGTCGGCGGGAGGTCGGGACCCCACGCCTCACGGCGAGCGATGCGCAGGCCGGGCGCTACCTCCACCGACGGGATGCCGAGCGAGTGGGCGGGTGAGTTGACCTGAGGAAGCGCGGCGCCGACAGCGGCAGCGCCGGCCGCCGCCGCCGTCAACGCCAGCGCCCGTCGGCGGTTGACGCGCGGTGCGGCGTCGGTCGGCTGGCAATCACACACGCTCGGGACTCTACGATCGCCGATGCGCTCCGAGCGCCGAACCGACGTCGCACCCGCGACGCGCTGACTGATCGACTGAGTGATCGAGGGAGAACATCGAATGAGCGGACTGTGTGAAGGGCGTGTAGCCATTGTGACCGGTGCCGGGCGAGGGATCGGACGGGAGCACGCACTCAGCCTGGCGCGCCAGGGAGCAAAGGTGGTCGTCAACGACCTCGGTGGCGAGGTCGACGGCAGCGGCGGCGACCTGTCACCGGCGCACCAGGTGGTCGAAGAGATCAAGGGG
>JBCBSO010000792.1:0-1748 GCA_039819205.1 Actinomycetota bacterium | reverse complement strand
CGTCGTGGCCTCGTCACGACGACGCTGGGGATGGCACCAGCTTCAACCTGCATGGGCTGATCGACTCGTCGCCGCCGCCGATCTCCCACCCGGCGCGCTCGTCCTCGACATCGGCGCTGGCCATGGCGTGCTCACCAGCTCGCTCCTCGACGCCGGCATGCGCGTGATCGCTGTCGAGCTACACCCGGCCCGTGCCGAAACGTTGCGCCGTCGATTCGGCACGCGTGTCACGGTCGTGCGCGCCGACGCCGCCGACCTGCGACTTCCGACACGCCCATTTCACGTGGTCGCCAACCCGCCCTTCTCGGTGTCGAGTCCCCTGCTGCGCAGGCTGGTTTCACCCGGGAGTCGGCTGCGCTCTGCCCACCTCATCGTGCCTACCGCGGTCGCCGCCCGCTGGTCGGGACCCGCAGCACCGGCCGCACGACGCTGGCAATCGCGATGGAACCCTCGGGTGGCGATGCGTGTCCCCCGCAGTGCCTTCTCGCCACGCCCCCGCGTCGATACGGTGGCACTGCGGCTCTTGCGCCGCCGGGCCGACTAGTGGCTACGGGGTGTACACGTTGAATGCGTCATTGCGGGTGAAGCCAACGAGCATCATCCCGCTCCGGTGCGCCGCCTCGACAGCCAGCGCAGTGGGGGCGCTCACCGCAACGAGTGTCGTGAATCCCGCGGACCACGCCTTCTGCACCATTTCGATGCTCGCTCGACCGCTGACGAACAGGCCCATGCCGTGAGGCTCGCGGCCGGGCGACGAGAGTTGGCCGTCGAGTAGTAGTCGCCCGATCACCTTGTCGACGGCGTTGTGTCGGCCGACGTCTTCACGCACCAGGCTGACCACACCGTCGGCATCGAACACCGCCGCGCCATGAACGGCGCCGGTCTTGGCGAACAACGACTGCCGAGTTGAGACCCGCTCGGGGATGACCCCAAGCACCCCGGCACCGATTCGTGGCGCCGGCGGGAGCCGGTCGAGGCGCGTGCACAGGTCGTCGAGGTGTTCACTTCCGCACCATCCGCAGCTCGAGGACACGTTGCCCAACCTGGCCGTCGGTGGGGCCGCTCGACCCCCGGTGTCGACGCGCACGGTGTGATAGTCCTTCTCGCCACCGAGGTCGCACGCACCTCCGCAGTACCGGATGCGCTCGATCGGAGCGTCGCCGAGCAGGCCGTCGCTCCAGCAGAAACCGGCGGCCAACTCGAAGTCGTGGCCCGGCGTGCGCATCGTCGACGTGACGCGCGTCCCGTCGAGCTCGATCGTCAACGGCTCTTCCACGATGAGCCGGTCAGGAGCGCGGCGCTCGGTCCACCCCTCGGACCCACGCTGCCACTTCGTCACCAAGCTCCGCTCGACGCGCGCCACCGTCAGCCGCCTCGGGCCAATCGCGAGTGTGTCGGTCGGCGTGCATCGAGCACACCCAGATCGTAGGGCCGGTCGGTAGCGGTGAGGTCAGCGGGCGATGCGCTCAGCTGTGAGCAGCAGGCTCGCCCGGTCGAGCGCTCGTTGGCGCACCACCTCGGGCGCGTGTTGGTCGAGCATCACCTCGGAGGCGACCGTATTGATTCCCGCCCGCCCGAGCGCCTCGACCACCACCAGCAGGTCGTCGGCGATCTCGTCCATGCCGAGCGACTCGGCCATCACACCGAGTCGGGCCAACCACCGCCAGCCAGGTGCCTCGTGCCGATGGGGCGCATCGACGCACGAACCGCCGGATTGGCCGGCCACAGCGGGATGAGAAGCAGCGACA
>JBCBSO010000791.1:0-1749 GCA_039819205.1 Actinomycetota bacterium | reverse complement strand
AACTGCAGGAAGGTGAACCCGAAGATGATGAAGAACAAGATCCACGCGAGCGCCGACGCATACCCCTGCGCGTTGTTGGTGAACGCCTCTTCGTAGAGCGCAAGCACCGGCGTGGTCGTGGCATTGTTCGGCCCACCCGGCTCGGGCCGGGACAGAATCCACACGATGTCGAACAGCTGCAAGGCCAGAATCGAGGTGGTCACCAGCACGTAGAACGTGGTGTTGCGCAGCTGCGGCACCGTGATCCGCCGGAAGATCTGCCACGCGTTGGCACCGTCGATGTGCGCGGCCTCATACAGCTCTTTGGGAATCGACTGGTGACCGGCGAGGTACAGCACGGTGTTGAAGCCGAACTGCATCCAGCCGAACACGATGATCATCGACAACAAGGCCGTACTTCGCTCGGTCAGCCACCCTTGACCATCGCCGGGTTCTGACAGGCCGACGAGGTCGAGCAGATAGTTGATCCAGCCGATCGTGCCGTCGAACATCTGGCCCCACACGATGGCCACGCCGATCACCCCGGCGACCGACGGGATGAAGTAGACCGCGCGAAAGATCTTCATTCCCGGCAACTTCGAGGCGAGGATGCTCGACAGGCCGAGCGCCGGCAGCACCGACAGCGGCACGGCAACGATGAGGAAGATCAAGATGTTGCGCATCGACAACCAGAACTCGACGTCGCGCGCCCCGATCACGAAGTGCAGGCCGAACCAGTCGACGTTCATCAGCACCTGGTAGCCGGACTTGAGTACCTCGGTGCCGGCGCCGCCCTGGTCGGTGCTGGCGAAGTCGATCGACAGTGCGCGGATGTAGTTGTCGAGGCCGATGAACTCTCGACCGGTGTTGGTGGTTCGCCAGTCGAACAGGCTGACGAACAGCGAGAACAACAGCGGGAACGCAAAGAATGCGAGAAACCCCAAGAGGTTGGGCGACAAGAACGCCAGGCCGGTGAGCGCCTCGTTGGTCGTGCGCTTTGTGCCGAAGTGACGGCTGACCTCGGTGGACCACATGAATCGGGTGACCCACACGGCAGCGGCGAACACGAGGCCCGTCGCGATGGTCAATGGTCGCGTGAGATCGTTGAAGAACGACGAGATCATGCCGGTGGGGTCGGCGACGATCACGAACCACACCCCGGCCAGCGCCATCAGGATGTACCCGGCCTGCCTGAGTCGAACGGCGTACGACACCCACGGTCGCTGCGCCAGGATCTGGTTGGCGACCAGCACCCACAACAGGCCGACACACACGACCAGGAACGGCACGAACGCCTTGTTCAGTCCTTCGCCCAGATCGCCGATGGCACGGAACACGTCGAATAGATGGAGCAACGCCGCGCCACTGACCACAACGAGCAGGTAGTTGACGACCAGTGACGTGGTGCGTGCCCAACGCGCGGCGGCCGGGACGCCATAGGCGCAGGCCAGTGTGGCCACGAGCGTCGCGGCGAAGAATCCCTGCAGTGCACTGCGCGGCATCCACGGGATCTCGTTCTCGCCGCTGCGGCTCGCGAGGTACAGCGCGCCGATGCTGACGACCGCGAGCAGGAGATGCCAGGCAGCGACGATCCGCAGGCGCGGCTGCAACGGCGCTGGTGCGGGCGGCGTCGGCGGCGTGGGTGTGTTGTCCCCGCCGTCGTGCACGACGTCGGGCGATTCGATGGTGGTGCTCATACAACCGGTGCCCCGTCGTGGGGCCGACGCGTCGCCGCGCCGGCCCCACGAGGGACGGTCAGGTCACTCGAAG
>JBCBSO010000790.1:0-1749 GCA_039819205.1 Actinomycetota bacterium | reverse complement strand
GCACGGACTTTGGTGCGCTTGCACCCGACGAGCTCCCCGACGGCGTGTCGTTGCCGATCGGCAGTCCGGGAGCGATCACCTTCGGTCTGTCGGCGGTGCGCAACGTGGGCACTGGCCTCGTGGCCCAGTTGCTCGAAGAGCGTGACGAGAACGGGCCCTTCGAGAGCTTTCACGACTTCGTCGAACGCGTCCCCGAGCCGGTGCTCAACAAGCGCACGGTCGAGTCGCTGATCAAAGGCGGAGCCTTCGACACGCTGGGCCATCCACGCCGCGGGTTGCTCACCGTGTTCGAGGAGATCATCGACACCACGGTCAGTCGCCGCCGGGAGCGGGAAAAGGGCGTGATGAACCTGTTCGGCGACTGGGGCGGCGAGGATGCCGACGACGGTGACGGAGCGGGGGTTGGTTTCGACGAACGAACGCCGATTCCCGACCTCGTGTTCGACAAGACCGAGCAGCTGCGCAACGAAAAGGAGATGCTCGGCCTGTACGTGTCGGACCACCCGCTGTTCGGCGTCGAATCGGCGCTCAAGCGCAAGGTCGAGAACTCGGTCCTCGACCTCAACGCAATGGAGGACGGGGCGCAGGTGTTGGTCGGTGGGGTGATCACCAACCTCGCCCGCAAGTTCACCAAACGCGGCGATCAAATGGCGGTGTTTGTGCTCGAGGATCTCGACGCGTCGATCGAGGTGACCATCTTTCCCCGCACCCTGGCTGAACAGGGGCACAAGCTGGAAGAAGACCTCATCGTGTCGGTCAAGGGTCGACTCGACCGACGCGACGAGAGTCGATTTGGCCTGATCGGGCAAACGATCAGCGTGCTGTCGGGCTTGACCGACGGTCCGGCGGCGCCGTTGCGGCTCCGGTTGCCGTCCGCCGCGCTCGACGAGCTCAAGATTCAACGACTGAAACGGATCCTGCGTGAGCACCCTGGCGAATCGGTGGTGATGGTCGACATCGGGCAGGGAACAGTGCTCAAATTGGCCGACGAGTTCCGCGTCGACCTCGATCGCTCGGTGGGGGAGTTGCGCATGGCCTTCGGACACGAGGCGGTGTTGCTCTAAACTTTCACGAATGGCTCTCGACGTTGGTACCAACGACGCATCGGCGCTGACCGACACCGACCTCGACGAATTGGCCTCGATGGAGGAGGCGTTCAGCGCCGGGCACCTCTCGAAGGCCAAAGAGGACTGGGTGTTGATCACCACCGCCCGATTCGGCGACAAGCTGCACGGCTACACGTTCTCCACCCTGGAGCGGATCGGTGGAACACCCTGCGTGCTGATCGGCCTACTGTCCGTGCGGAGGTCATCGCGGCGCGATCAGGTCCTCCGCGGCCTGGTCAGCGAGGCGTACCACCGGGCGCTGATGGCGTTTCCCGACGAAGATGTGGTGGTCGGTGCCCGTTTCGTTGCCGCCGACGGTCTCGAAGCATTCAAGGATCTCCGCGAGCTCACCCCGTCGCCGGGAGTGCGGGCGGTCGGCGAAGAACGCGCCTGGGGACGCCGCCTGGCCAAGCGATTCGGCGTCGACAGCGGGTACGACGCCAACAGCTTTGTCGCCAAGAAGGGCGCCCAAAGCGGTTATCTCGATCACGAGTCGAGCAAGCCGCACAAGCTCGACAGCGCAGTGGTCGAGATGTTCGCCGAGGTGCCCGTCGTCAAAGGCGGGGCGATGATCGTCTACGGCTGGACCATGGCCGAAGACCTGGTCAAGCTCGGCAAGCGGTGAGTGAGTTCGCCGACGTCG
>JBCBSO010000789.1:0-1755 GCA_039819205.1 Actinomycetota bacterium | reverse complement strand
TGCACGATCCGTCGCGCCTGCCCGGGCTGCTGCGCACCCAGGTGGACTATCCGGAGCCGATCGTCGAGCACGCCGCGGCTCGCGAACGTGCCCTGGAGGTCTTCAAGGCCGTGAAAGCGTGAACTAGGGGAACGACGGGGTGCGGGGAGTCGGTATGATCCGGCGTGCGACCTGCCGGCGACGAATCGTCGGCGGTTTGCGAGCAGGGTGTAGCTCAGTTTGGCAGAGCGCGGCGTTTGGGTCGCCGAGGTCGGAGGTTCGAATCCTCTCACCCTGATTCGTTCGGAAGCCTGCGCCGGGGGCATCCGAACCAACCCAGTATAAATCCCAGGTCGCATGCGATGATCTCATGTGAGCGCTCGGCAAAAAGCGCAGAAACAGGGGATGACGTGCTTGGCGCGTTGGCGAAGGTCCCATACCTTTCCCCTGGTTCGAGAGAGGATCTCATTTCGGTGAGGCACGTCGGTTCGGCGGCTGGGAGGCCGTTGAACGAGTAGGAGAGAAGAGGCATGTCGATCAGGTATCAAGCTGTGGGTGTTGGCGCGCTCCTCGCGGTGGCGGGTGTGGCGAATGCGTTCACCATTTCCAACGTCGCGGACCGTCCGACGCTTCTCGCCAGCACGCCTGTGCCGCTCGATCTGAGCAGCCGCGGTCTGACGGGACTGAACGGCAACGAGTTCACGGCTCCGATTTCGAGCGTCAGCTTCAGCGGTGAGCTGAAGGTTGAGGTGTTCGGCAACGCTCCGGCGTTCACGACCGGCCTCAACGACGTCGTGATGGTCTACACCTTCACGGGCGACTCGAACATCTTCGGCATCGAGGGCTTCTCGTTCGGCGTTGACTCGTCGGTCGAGATCGACTTCGCCGACATCAACGGTTCGACGCAGGGTCGCATCACGGCTGACGTGACTGCGGGCCAGGGCGATCCGGGCGTGACGGTGACCGACAACGTCGGCTCGAACGACACCTGGGACTTCGACTACACGTCGGACAACATCGGCGGCGCCGATGGCGATGAGACGTTCACCTGGTACATCCGTACCGGCGGCGACATCGACGTGTCGTTCGTGGACGTGCTCGTGACCGACTTCGGCGGTATTACGATTCAGGCTCCGGCGCTCGTCAACCGTGGCGGCGGAAACGACCTGGACGTGCCGGCTCCCGGTGTTGCCTCGCTGCTCGGCCTCGCCGGGCTCGCGGCTGCCCGTCGTCGTCGCTAATTGACATTCCGGATGGCTGATCCGAAGGGGTCAGCCATCTCTTTGTTCATGCATCGGTCCATATCGGACCGGTGGCTCGACGCCCGAGGAGAGAGTGGAGAAACGTCGATGCGCGTGAGAGCTTATGCGGCAGGGATGACTGCTCTGGGGGTCGCGATCTGTGCGGGCGCTGCTCATGGTGCTTTCTCGATTTCGATTGATCCTTCCACCCTCGTCGGTGGTGGATTTGCGAACCAAATCGATACGCTCGACCAGGGCGGAATCAACAACGGCTACAGCTACCCGACCTCGTCGGGTCACGCCTCGTTCATTCCTCCGGGTTCGGGTGGCCTTGAGATCGCCGAGACGGGTCTCGAGAGCAATGTGTACCGGATCACCCAGGCGACGTCGATTCCTTCTTCGGAGGGTGCATACGCCGTCAATCCCGGTGATCTGATCTTCGAATACAAGCTGTCCGTCATCGGCGCGTTCGCGGACACCATCCGCACGATGACCGAGGTGCCGAAGGCGGGAATACCGCCGACCTGCACCTCGG
>JBCBSO010000788.1:0-1760 GCA_039819205.1 Actinomycetota bacterium | reverse complement strand
CGACCCACTGGCGGGAGCTTTTTGTTGCTGCGCCCATCGGCCAGCGTGTGCTCGAGGGCTACGTCGACCTGTTGGTGCGCACCGACGATGGGCTGATAGTGGTCGACTACAAGACCGACCGCTGGTCGGGCCACTCTGCCGAACGCGCCGCCCGCTATCGCCTGCAGCTCGCCGCGTACGGCGTGGCGCTGAGTACGGTGCTCGACGAACCTCCCGTTGGTGGTGTCGTTGTCCACGCCCGCGCCGGACGACCAGCCGAGGAGCTCCCTGTCGAACGCTGGGCGGCGGCACTCGACGAGGTGCGCGCACTCGCTGAGTGAGTTTCTTCGAGCGGCCTGCGGTCAGGGTGCGTCGTTGCCGACCAAGCGCCGCTGCTCGCCCGAACCGTCGTCACCGTCGCTCGACTCATCGCCGTCGTCGCTCGACTCATCGCCATCGTCAGCCACCGCCTCGTCGCCGGCGGCGGCGTCGGCAGCCTTGGCGGCAGCGCGTGCGGCGCGGCGATCGACGTGACCCCGCACGCGCACAGCCTTGTGGTCGGGCACCGGCGTCACCGCGGCGCGGCCGAGCTCGAACACCCCGCGCATCGACACCGCGGCCAGGGCCCTCAGGATCACGATGGCCACCATCGCCACCATGGCAATCACCGTGGGCACCGCCAGCGTGGCGATCAATACTTGGCGGTCCTCGAACAACAAGCTGAGCACCCCCGAATCGACATCGCTGCCGTCGAGATTGACCGTGCGCACCGGATCGTCGATCACCGGGCACTCCACTGCCGTGTCGTCCAAGCCGATCACGTCGTTGCCGCCGAACGTCGGCGCCGGCGGCCGCACGGTCGACACCAGCGCGCCGACTTCGCGATCGAAGCCGGCGCCGACGAGGTATTGCTGGCCGTCGTCGAGGAATCGGTAGTCGATGCCGTACCGCACGTCGATGAGCCCGTCGATCGCCCACTCGCTGGCCGAACCGGCCCGTAGTTGATCGATCTGAAACCGGACGACCTGCACCACGTCGTCTTTGCCCACCACGGTGCCAACAAACGCGACCGCGGCGGGGTCCGGCGCATCGCAGCCGGCCGGGATCGGAATCAGCCGAGTGGTGTCGGCCGGCAGCGTCGGTGGCGTGCCGTCATCTTGTGCCGCGGCGTTGCCGGCGAGCCACAACGAACCGAAAACGACCACGCCGATCAGCGCAGCGATGCGGCGCAGAGCACCCGGTGTGGTCACGGCACAAAGGCTACGACCTGCGCCTCGACGACCGACGTCACACAACCTGTCGGACGACGCGGTCGACTAGCGGCCGACGAACTTGGGATCGCGCTTGTCGAGAAAGGCGCGAATCGCCTCGGCGGTGTCCTCGGTCGAGAAGTTGACGGTCTGCGACAGCCCTTCGGCGGTGAGCGCTTCTTCGAGGGTGCTGTCGAACGACTCGTCGAGCAACTTCTTGCTCATCGCCATCGCGATCGGAGGACCTGCGGCGAGGCGCGTGGCCCAGTCAGCGACGAACTCGTCGAGTTCGGCGGCCGGTACGACCCGGTTGACCAGCCCGATCTGGTCGGCTCGTGCGGCGTCGATGATGTCGGCGAACAACGCCAGCTCCTTCGCCCGGTGCAAGCCGATGCGCCGCGGCAGGATCCACGAGCCACCAAAGTCGAGACTGAGGCCGCGACGAGCAAAGATCTCCGAGAACCGAGCGGTGTCGTCGGCGACGACCAGGTCACACATCAAGGCGAGGTTGAGGCCCGCGCCAACCGCGAC
>JBCBSO010000787.1:0-1762 GCA_039819205.1 Actinomycetota bacterium | reverse complement strand
GACGACGGCGACTGCCCCGCAGCTCCGGGCTTCGACGTCGCCTGCGTGCTCGGGTCGTCCGCAGGAGGCGGTAAGCGATTCTGCGCCCCCGTCTGCGAGTTCGGTGGCGACGCGCACCCGTCGGCGGCGACGCTCGTCGAGCTGGCCCACGCCCGCGCACTGCGCGAGGAGTGGGTAAACGCGTGGGACCTTGAACCGATCTACTTGCGCGCTCCCGACGCCACGATCAATTGGTCGACTCGGGTGGCTGGTCGATGAGCCGACTGGGGCCTCCGGCATGAGCGTGATCGAGCGGTTCCTTCGCCGCGAACACGACGAGCAACCGATCACGCTGTCGCCGCTGCGCCGCCGCGACTTGCGCCGCGGTGTGCTGGCGATCGAGGCCGCCAGCTATCCCCGTCCCTGGTCGCCTGGCGTGTTTGAGAGTGAGATCGATCAGGTCCGGTCCGGGAGTCGCTTCTATCTGGCGGCGCGCCGCGGGCGCGATGTCGTCGGCTACAGCGGGTTGTGGTTCACCGGCGAAGAAGCCCATGTGACCAACGTTGCGGTCCATCCAGACCATCGCCGCGCCGGTGTGGCGTCGACGATGCTGCTGGCCCTCGCCGACGAGGCGATCGGCCGAGGCTGTCAGGCGTGGACGCTCGAAGTACGGGCGAGCAGCAGCGGCGCCCAAGCGCTCTATCGCCGGTTCGGTTTCGCGCCGGCCGGGGTACGTACGCGCTACTACGAGAACACCGAGGACGCCATCGTCATGTGGTGCAACGACATCCAGGAACCCGAATACCGGGCGCGCCTGACGCAACTCGCCGAGGAGCACCGATGAACGTCGACGATTCCACGCTTGTACTGGGCATCGAAACGAGCTGCGACGAGACCGCCGCCGCGTTGGTGATGGGCGGCTACGACGTGGTGTCCAGCGTCGTGTCCACTCAGGTCGACCTGCACGCCGAGTTCGGCGGTGTGGTCCCCGAGGTTGCGTCGCGCGCCCACCTCGAGACGCTGAACCCGATCGTCGCCCGAGCGATCGTCGAGGCCGGCGTCGACGAGTCGCGCATCGATGCGGTGGCGTGCACCGTTGGCCCCGGGCTGATCGGCGCGCTGCTGGTCGGGGTCTCGGCGGCCAAGGCGTTGGCGCTGAGCTGGGATGTGCCGTTCATCGGGGTCAACCACATGGAAGCCCACCTCTACGCCGGTTTCCTCGAAGACCGCTCGCTCGAGTTCCCGCTGCTGGTGATGCTCGTGTCTGGCGGGCACACGATGCTCGTCGAGATGCGCGGCCACGGCGACTACCGGCTCGTGGGCCAGACGATCGACGATGCGGCCGGCGAGGCGTTCGACAAGGTGGCCCGCTTTCTCGACCTCGGGTATCCGGGTGGCCCGGCAATCGATGCCGCAGCGATGCGCGGCGACCCGAGCGCGATCGATTTCCCGCGGGCGATGCTCGATCGTTCCGGCGACGACCGACACAACTTCTCGTTCAGCGGGCTCAAGACCGCCGTGGTCAACCATGTGCGCGCCCATCCCGACGTGGCGTCCGACGACGTCGCCGCGTCATTCCAGGCTGCAGTGGTTGACGTGCTGGTAACGAAGGCACGGTGGGCAGCGGCCGAGGTCGGCGCGACGGGCATCGTGCTTGGCGGCGGCGTCGCGGCCAACTCGCTGCTCCGCGAGGAACTGCTTGCGGCCTGCGTTGCCGACGACCTCGGCCGCTGCCCGCCGTGCCTTCGTCACCAGCACGTCAACCACTGCAGCCTGGAATGAC
>JBCBSO010000786.1:0-1765 GCA_039819205.1 Actinomycetota bacterium | reverse complement strand
TGCCCCATGCGGGCGGGAGCGCAAGCACACACAGTGGTACGTACGTGCCGACGATGAGCACGTAGATCATCGCGTGGTCGACGCGCTGCATCGTGCGTCGCGCCCGTTCGCTCTTGGCCAAACGGTGATATGCGCCCGACGTACCGAACAGCAGGACGAGTGAGGCGGCGTAGATCGACGCGGCCGCGGTCGCCCCCGGTGTGGGCGCGGCGATGATCAGGATCGTTCCGGCGGGGATCGCGACGAGGAACGCCCACACATGCATCCAGCCCCGCCACGTGGGCCGCTCTTGAAGGTGGAACTGGGTGTCCACGGCGGCCACCGTAGCCACGACCGAATCGCCGCTGGGCGCGTTCACCGCGACTTCACGCCCCGTTCACAGGTTCCCGTCACGGGTGGTCGGCGATCAGCTCGAGCACAGCGGGACCGTACCGCTCGAGCTTGGTAGGGCCAATTCCCGGGATCCGCCGCAGATCACCTTCCGTGGCTGGCCACCGACGGGCGATCTCGTCCATCGTCGCGTTGTCGAACACCACGTAGGCCGGCTTGCCGTCGCGCAGTTTGTTGCGCAAGGCGCGCAACGCGTCGACCCGTGCGGCGTGCTCGGGTGTGTCGCTCGCCGACGGGGTCGACTCCGACCGACCCGCGGCGCGCGCCGGCTTCGATGACCGGTCACGCGCCGCCGCCGTGGGCGCTGTGGCCTCGTGTCCTGGCGGCGGCGACGTGAGCTCGCCCACAAAACGCGACTGGTCGGCGCCCGTGACGACGGTCGCCGACGACGCTGCGCGGGTGAGTGCCACGTGAAACAGGCGGCGCTCCTCTTCGACGTCTTCGCTTAACCGATGCGGATACTGCGCGGCCGACGCCTCGTGTACCACGACGACCGGCCATTCCTGACCCTTCACCCGGTGCACGGTGGACAACGTGACACCGTCAGGGGCGCGGCCAGCGGCGAGGACCTCGCGCGCCCACCGCACGAAGCGCGTCGCCAACGCGTGCTCGGCATCCGTGTCACCAGCGGCGTCGATGTCGTCGAACACCGACGCCAACTGCACCACCGCCGTCAGATCGTCGCCCTGGGCGGCGCGGTTCATTCCCCGTCGATGCGCGTCGAGTGTCTCGATCGAACCGGCCAATCCGATGCGCTCCACCAGGGCCAAGACCAGCTCGGCGCACGACGCACCGTCGGTGATCATGTTCGACAGCAGCTGCACATCGGCGGCGAACTCCTCGAGCCGCGCGGCATCACGTTCGTTGTTCAATCGGCCAGCCAGTTTGAACAACTCGACGACGTCGCCCTGCTCGCAGATCCAGTCGGTGATTCGTGGGTGGAATGAGCGAGATGGTCGGCGGAGTGCCTCGCGCAGATCGTCGGGGTCGAACCGCGCGCCGGCACGTCGGTTGCGACCGCGGCCCGGCGCCGACGACGCCAACCGGAGCCACGACAACACCGCGCGCACCGCCGTACGGTCGAGGAACTCAAGTCCGATGCCGCCACGCACATCGATGCCGGCCACGACCAGCGAGGCCTGCACCGGCGCGAGCAGCGAGTTCACGCGCGTGAGCACGGCGATATCGCCAGCCGCGGCACCCGATTCGAGCGCGTCGGCAACGGTGCGCTTGGTTGTTCCGACCGAGTCGGCCGAGGTCTCGACCTGCCAACCCGCTCCGTCCGCTGACGGCCGCGCCGCCCGAATCGCCTTCACCACCCGCCGTTGGTTGTGCTGCAGCAGGTTGTCGACGGCGGAAACGATCTCGGGCGGGC
>JBCBSO010000785.1:0-1776 GCA_039819205.1 Actinomycetota bacterium | reverse complement strand
CCCCAACCGTGTACAGCCGTTCGTTTCTCGATGCGCTGGTGCGGGCCAAACCGAACGGCTTGCCGATTCATCTGAAGATCGACACGGGTATGCAACGCGTCGGCGCACATCCGCACAGCGTGCCGGCGCTCGTGGCGTCGATTGCCGAGCGGGCACCGGCGGTGCGGCTTGCGGGGGTGTACACACATCTCGCAGTGGCCGACGAACTCGACCACGAGTTCACTGCAGTACAGCTCAAGCGTCTCGATGCCGCACTCGCCCATGTGCCACCGGAGGTGCCGGTGCATGCCGCCAACTCGGCTGGCGCGATCGCTCATCCCGAGGCCCGTCGCGATCTCGTGCGTGCCGGCATCGCCATCTACGGCATCACCCCGGGCGCCGGGGTCACGCACATGGTCGGCGAGCTGCGCCCGGCGCTCGAGTTGCGCGCTCGTGTCGGCTACGTGAAGCAAGTGGCCGCTGGTAGTCGCATCAGTTACGGGCTGCGCCACGAGTTCTCCCACGACACCACCGTGGCCACGATCCCGCTGGGCTACGCCGACGGTGTGCCGCGGCGGCTTGCCGCGGTGGGCGGCGAAGTGCTGGTGCACGGCGTGCGGCGTCCGATCGTTGGCGTGATCACGATGGACCAGCTGATGATCGACTGCGGTGATCTTCCGGTCGTGGTCGGCGATGAAGTGGTGCTGATCGGCGCCGCTCGCAGCGACGACGGCAACGAGCGGATCCTTGCCGAGGAGTGGGCCGAGCGGCTCGACACGATCGGGTACGAGATCGTATGTGGGATCAGCACACGTGTGCCCCGCGTACCTCGCCGTAGCATCGACGGTTGATGCTCCTGCTGCGATCATCGTCGCTCGAGGCGACGCACCGCATCGCTGCGGCCGTCGCTGCATGCTGTCGCGGCGGCGACACCGTGGTGCTCGCCGGCGAGATGGGCGCGGGGAAGACGGCGTTCGCGCAAGGCGTCGGACAGGCGCTTGGCGTCGCCACGCCGATGACGTCGCCGACCTACACGCTGGTGCACAGCTACGACCTCGATCGCCGCTCACCCTCGTCGCTGCATCACGCCGATCTGTACCGGCTGACGCGCACGGTCGAAGTCGCCGACCTGGGGCTCGACGAACTCGCCGAGTACGACGGCCTGGTGCTCGTCGAGTGGGGCGACATCGTGGACGGTGCCTTCGACGATCACCTCACGGTGGCATTGACCGTCGACGGCGACGACCCACAGGCGCGGTTGGTCGAGCTCGACGCGTCCGGGTCGGCGTGGGCGCCGCGTTGGCACGAATTGCAGCAGCGCACACAGGAGTTTGCGTGACGTTCGCAGGGCACTCCGACGTTCGCCTCACCATGGGTCCGTCGACGCCTCCGTTGTCGACATGGGAGCGGTGCACGTGTTGATCCTCGGGGTGGAGACCGCCACCGAACGCGTCAGCGTGGCGATCGGCGGCCACGAAGGCGTGCTCGCCTTGTTCGAAGTCACTCGTGGACGGCGGCATGCCGAGACGCTGGTGCCCGCCGTCGAGTTCGTGTGCGCCCAGGCTGGGGTCGACCTCGACGAGATCGGCGTCGTCGCGGTCGATGTCGGACCCGGCTTGTTCACCGGGATGCGCGTCGGGTTGGCGGCAGCCAAGTCGTTCGCCCAGGCGTTGCGTGTGCCGATGATCGGCATCTCGTCGCTCGACCTCCTGGCGTTCCCCAATCAGCACGCCGAGCGCGTCATCGTCCCGGTGATCGACGCTCGTCGCGGCGAGGTGTTCTTCTCGATGTACCTGC
>JBCBSO010000784.1:0-1777 GCA_039819205.1 Actinomycetota bacterium | reverse complement strand
AGACCTCGCAGCCAGCCTCGGAATCCACACCAGCTAATCTGGAGGGCGTCACCGGGGCCGAGTCCGGTGCGATCCAGTTCTACGAACTCCTGGGAGCGTTGACGACGTGGTCAGCCGGGGGGAAGCGGCTGATTGACGACGGCCTGTCACCCGAGTGATAACGCTCGGCGTAACAGCTCTCACAGTCTGAGCGAGAACGGCACGACCAGTGTGGGTAGGTCCGCTCGGAGTTACGGCCCGGGCAGTCAGTACACGATGTCGAGTGCGTAGCGCAGGGCTTGATCAAGTCGGGCGCGGGTGATCTCGTCGAGGTGACCGACGGGTTCGTCGTCGAGGTCGTCAACGGGCACGGTGATGACGTTGTCGCAGCTGATGACGCAGGCCTCGGGAAGTCCGTGTTCGGGGCCGAGTTCGACTTCTGATCGGATACCCCGAACGGTACGGGTGATCGGTGCACAGGTCACCGCGGTGAGCACCTCAATCGCCGCGTCGCGGGTCAGCACGCATACCGGTCGACGTCCGGCGGGCGGTCCGAGATCGGCCCAATAGATGTCGTTGCGAGCTACCACGCCGGGGCGGTCTCGGCGGCGAGTCTCCTGGCTGTCTGCACGAGCGCGGGGTCCGCGGGCTGGCGGCGGTACGCCGCTCGGAGCTCTTGGTCAGCGGCTGCGAGCCGCTCGGCGTCGAGCACCGCCTGCGCGCCGCGGCGCATGAGTTCGGAGCGGTTGGTGCCGAGATCGGCGGCGAGTGCGTCGAGTTGCTCGACGAGGTCATCATCGAGTTGGACGAGAACCTCACGTCGAGCCATGACCATATGGTATCCCATATGGCAAGCGCCCGGAAACGTCGCCCCGCGGTGCAGCAAACGCACGGCGCGAGATCGGCACTTACCGTACGGGTCCTACGCGGTCGGTGTGCTGCGAGTATCGAGCGCTGCGGTGGGCGCGGACTCGGTTGGTAGGCGAAGCCGACAGCCGGTTGTTTTGCGGTGAGTTTGGTGTGTTGAGGGGGACCATGGAGGCGCCGGCTTCGGCTCGATGGAACGGCCCGCTGCAGCAAACGTCGCCGAGACAGTGAGGTTGACGCGTCGGTCGATCAGTCCGCACACGCGATGTACTCAAAGAAGCGCCAGACACCCAGGTCGGAGTCGCCGCCAACCCAGACGATGGCTCGCCAGTCCTCGATCGTGTGCACGAATACTGACTGATCGGGCCCGAACAGCAACTCTGTCCAGCCTTCGGTCGGCAGGAATGCTGCGCTGAGGTCGTCGTCGATACCGTCACGCAAGGCGTCGTCGCTCACCCGATCTCGTGGTTCGTTGGGTCCGATCTCGCCGTAGTCCCAGTGTCCGCCCGATGTATCGGCACATTGCAGCGTCCGGTCGCTGTCGAGCCGAACGCGTTCGTCATCGGTGGGCGCTCGACGGTCAACAACCAGTTCGTTCGGTGCTCGAATCGGACCGGGGTCCGGAAGTGGCGCCTTGGGGAACTCGAACGGAGGGTCGTCATGGCGCCAGCGGCCAATGACGTTTCCGTCGTGATCAACAGCTCGAGCCTCAAGGACGAACCGTCCGCTGTAGGGATCATTCGCTTCCGACAGCGCAATCTCGATCTCGATGATCCAGAAGCGGTCCTCATACCTGCCGCTGTCGTCGACGGGTATCACGGTGACGGTTTGTCCGTCAACGAGATCGACCTCGACAACAGCGACGTCGGGTGTCGCGAAGCCATACGGCTGAGCACGAACCGCCACCTCGTCGCCGGTGGAGCCGCCCTGG
>JBCBSO010000783.1:0-1779 GCA_039819205.1 Actinomycetota bacterium | reverse complement strand
GCAGACTTCGAGGCTTGGGCGGCGTTCACCGACGACGAGCCGTGGGAAGACCTCGACGGCAACACGATCTTCTCGAGCAACGCCGGGCTCAAGCTCGACCCGCTGCACCCGCTGGCCATCGACGAGAACGGGGATGCCGCGATGACGCAGGCGGTGTGGACGGGCGCCAACGGTCAGGACTGCGACAACTGGTCGAGCGAGTCGAGCTCGGGCGGGTTCGGGCTGGCCCAGACCGGCACGGCCGCGAGCTGGTGGGACTTCACCACCGCCACCTGCGACGCACTCGCGGCCATCTACTGCCTCGAAATCTCGACCTAAAACTTGATCTGGAGCTGGATGGTGCCGCCCTGGGCGGACTCCTGCTCATCGAGTCGCCACTCGCCGAGGTACAGCAGCAGGATGCGGATTGCGTCCTGGCGGATCTCGTTGCCGAGGTACAAGGCGACACCGTCTTGGGTCAGGATGCGGCGCTGCGGGTTGTTCGCCTCGTCGATCAGGATCCACGAGAAGTTGCCCTGCGGCACCAGGTGGAGGTCACCCGGTAGCGGGATCGCGTAGCCGGCCTGGCCGTACGCGCTGGTGTTGATCGACGGGCGAGAGCTCAGGTTGTCGGTCGTCTGACGCCGCAAGAACTCGCCCTGGACGTGCAGCCCGAAGACCTGGATGTACGCGGTCGCGTTGCCGTACAGGTCGCGGACGCGGGTCAGGGTGTCGTTACCGACCCGGTCGAAGATCCGCGTCGGGCGGTATCCGAACGCACCGCCGACCCCGAACATGAACTTCTTGGCCGGGTCCAGGTCGCCTTCGCTCTTGCGCAGCTTTCCCAGCGGCTCGATGTCGGCACGGGTGACGTAGAACGGGCCGCGCTCCGTCGTCCGGTCGAACGCGAGGCCCGTTCCGTTGAAAATACCCCCCGCCAAGCGCACTCTCGAGTCGGCGAACGCGAGCTCGGTGAGGCCGCCGAGGTCGGGCTGCAGGGTGGTGCGGCCCGCCGTGCGGCTGGAGAACACGTTGTTGGCCGCGTTGCGGCGGGGGAACAGGAGCCGGTCGTTTTGGATCGAGTTCTGCCGGGTGATGGGAGCCCGCATTTGGCCGAGTCGGATCTGCCATTTGACGATCTGCATCTCGTCCGGGGTGAACTTGACCGGGGTGTAGTTGACCCACAGCTGTTCGATACCGAGGCCGGGGTAGGCAGTCTCCCTCGAGGCGAGATCGTCCACGACTCCATCGCCTTCGTAGTCGATGAGGTCGGTGCCCGTGACGGCGGTGATGATCGAGGCGCCGACCACGATGTGGATCCGATACGACCATCGGTTGAGCGGTTCACCCGAGAACTTCAGACCCGCCCGGGTCTCGTCGGCTCCGAACTCGCGCTGGAATCTCGCCCGGGCCCCGCGTCGCTGGATGAACGTGTACTGCGGTTGTACGTAGCCCTCGATCGTCAGGTACTTGCTGCGAAACGCCCGCTTGTCGTCGTCGTCATCGTCGTCGTCGTCGTCGTCGTCGTCGTCGTCATCGTCGTCATCGTCCTCCTCGGCCTCGACGACCGCGGAGGTTTCGGCGGGCTCGGTGGTGTCGTCCTCGGCCGCCGTGTCGTCCTCGAGCACGGTCGGCTCGTCCGTGTCGGGCACGATCTCCGGCTCCGGCTCGTCCTCGGGCTGGGCCTCTTCCCCGGGGGGCGGCGGGGGGGGCGGGGGTTGAGCCGCCCATGCCGTCGTGGGGGCCACACAGGCGACCACCGCTGCGATCAGCAGGGACTTGGCGTTCCCGACGAGCGAG
>JBCBSO010000782.1:0-1794 GCA_039819205.1 Actinomycetota bacterium | reverse complement strand
GCGCTCGTCGCCACGCAGATGATGGAACGGATGTGGCTGTTTAAAGTGCTCATCCGTTCCATCATCTGCGTGGCGACGAGCGCACTCCTCGGTGTCGCCGCGACGCTGATCGCGACCAACGCATGGTCCGCCATCGCAGCACCAGGCGACATCGATTCCACGTTCGTGCCGACCGCAGGGTGCCGCATCGTCGACACCCGCGGCCCCGACAACATCGGACCGCGCTCCACCCCGCTCGGTCCCGACGAGACCTACGAGATCACGATCCACGGCGACCACGGTGAGTGCACCGGCCCACTCGCCACCCCAAGGGACGCTACGGGCATCGCCGCCAACGTCACCGCCGTTGGCGCCACGACGTCATCCAACATCCGCCTCTTCCCAGCCAACCTCACCGAGGTACCGCTGCTGTCGAACCTCAACGTGAGCGCCGGTGCCCCGCCAACGCCGAACAAGGTCGACGTGCAGGTCTCCCCCGACGGCAAGATCAAGGCTTACAACTTCCGAGGTAACGTCCACCTGATCATCGACATCGTCGGCTACTACACGGCCTCCAGTCTGAACGAGCTCGCCGCGACGGCCGGAACGCCCGGACCGCAAGGCCCAGCCGGGCCCGCCGGCCCGGCCGGTGTCGTCACGATGAACCACGGCTTCGGGCCCGTTTTGCCCGATCACGCCTCCCCAGCCGTACTCACGTTCTACGGCGACTCGACAAAAGTGACGACACCGTCAGCGAACGGCTCCGGACGCACTGCCCACATCACCCTCGACCGGCCGACATCGATCGCCGGCGTCGACTACGTGCTCGACGAGGTTCGCTACTGCATCATGACCTTCGTCAACGCCAACAGCAAGCTCACCCAGGTGCGGGTACGTACCAGCGACCCAACGAGCATCACCACGCTTGCCTTCGACCCAGTCGACGTCACCACAAAGGGCTGCTACGACATCCCCATCAACGACACCCAACCTCGAGAAGGCATCGGTGTGGCGTTCACGGTCAGCGGCAGCAACGCGCGTGACGGTGTCACGTTCACCAGCGTCTCGAGCACCTGGTCACCGCTGCCCTCGCGGTGACCACCACCTCAGAGATCGACCACAAACCAAGTGCCCGAGACGCTCGCTCAGGGCCACACACGTCGACCCGTGCAGATCCCGGCCCGGTCACGACTCAGACCGGCAGGACGGATCGATCCCGCCCCGAGCGACATCGGCGGCCGCCGTCAATGTGCACACTCCCGAGCGGGCGGTAACGCTCGCGAGGTGCCGCTACCGAGCGGGTGGTCGCAGGCCTCGACGGTGGGCATTATGCGTAGCATCAATGGCGAGCTGCGGGCCGCTTGAAGCCAAGGCGGACTGCATACCTCTCACGAGCGTCGAACTCGGATTGGTGCCATAAGACGGGATAGCCGACTTCCTCACAGAGATGCGCAACGGCTTCTCCTGTCCACAATCCCACGTGAGCGCCGTATGGGTCCTCGCTGCGATTGAACAGCACGAGGTCGAGCGGCACGGGATCCTCGACGCGTTGTGTCGAGATGGTGTCGTGCCATAAGTCGTCGGAGCGGAAGTCGGGAAGGCTGACGCCGAAGCGGTCGAGCACGCTGTAGGCCCACAGTTGGCAATTCGCCCCGAGCGTGAGGTCTCGACGTGAGGCGGCACCGGGGAATCTGGCGCCGACGTAGGGAACCTGCCAGAACGAACTTGGCAGGTCTTCGAGCGGCCCCATGTGCACCTCCGCATGATGGTCGAGGGAACCGACGACGGCTTGCCGTTATCGGTCATCCCCTCAGC
>JBCBSO010000781.1:0-1799 GCA_039819205.1 Actinomycetota bacterium | reverse complement strand
AACCGCAGGTGCCGATATTGAAAAACGCGCTGCCAGCTCCGATACCGCGCGCTGACCAACGAGTGGCTGTCGGAGAACACCGACGTGCCGTTCATCACCACCGGTAGCTGACGTGACCACCGCTCCGGCGCCGGCGCTCACCCGGCGACAAGCCTACGACCGGGCGCGTCGGCGCCGGGCGGTGATCATCGCCACGACAAGCACGGTGCTCGTCGTGGCCGCACTCATCATCCTGATCCCGCTCACGCCGCGGTGGGATCGCGTCCGCCAGTCGTTCTTCGACGGCGATGTGTTGCGCGAGACCTTTCCCGGGCTGCTGTCGGCGTTCTGGCTCGACGTGCAGATCTTCTTGTGGTCGACCCCGCTGATCCTGGCGCTGTCGGTACTCGTCGCCGTGGCCCGCAACTCGCGCAGTCCGGCGCTGTTCCCGATCCGTGCGTTCGCCGTGATCTACACCGACGTGTTTCGTGGTGTCCCCGTCATCCTCACGATCTTGCTGATCGGCTTTGGCGTGCCTGGACTGTTCGAGTCACGTGAATGGTCGAACCCGCTGATCTGGGGCACGGTCGCGTTGGTGTTGTCGTACTCGGCGTACGTGTCGGAGGTGTTCCGCGCAGGCATCGAGAGCATTCACGAGAGCCAACGTGCAGCCGCTCGATCGCTCGGGATGACGACCAACCAAACGATGTCCACCGTGATCCTCCCCCAGGCCACCCGACGGGTGGTCCCGCCGTTGATGAACAGCTTGGTCAGCCTGCAGAAAGACGTGGCGCTCGTCAGCTTGATCGGACCGGTCGAGGTGCTGCGACGAGCACAGATCGATTCGTCGCTGTTCGCCAACTTCACGCCGTACGTCGGGGCGGCGATCATCTTCTTGGCGGTGACGATCCCGTGCACCCGCCTGGCCGACTACCTGCTCGCTCGCCAGCGCCGCCGCACGGGCGCCACGGCGATCGCCTGACGCGCCGACAACACTCCGACAACACTCCGATGACACTGGGCGACCCCTCCACCTTGAAGCTCGCGCTGCGCAACGTGCGCAAGGCCTTCGACGACACCGTGGTGCTCGATGGCATCGACCTCGACGTGGCCGAGGGTGATGTGATCACCTTGATCGGCGCCTCGGGCTCGGGGAAGTCGACGCTGCTGCGCTGCGTGAATCTGCTCGAGCCGATCGACGACGGTGAGGTCTACCTCGACGGCACCGACATCGCCGAACCCGGGCTCGACCCCGACCCGATCCGGCGCAGCATCGGGATGGTCTTCCAGAGCTTCAATTTGTTTCCGCACATGAGCGTCGTCGACAACGTGGCGATCGGACCGCGCAAAGTGCTGAAGACGCCGAAGGCAGACGCTCGCACGGCGGCCAGGGCGATGCTCGATCGGCTCGGCCTATCGGCGCGCGCCGACGCCTACCCCGACCAGTTGTCGGGTGGCCAGCAGCAACGCGTGGCGATCGCCCGCTCGCTGGCGATGAATCCCGAGGTGATGCTCCTCGACGAGATCACCTCCGCCCTCGACCCCGAACTGGTCGGCGAGGTGCTCGACGTGGTGCGCGGCCTCAAAGACGATGGGATGACCATGCTCATCGCCACCCACGAGATGGCCTTCGCCAGGGAGATCTCCGATCGCGTCTGTTACCTCCACGAAGGCCGCATCATCGAACAAGCGCCGCCCGAGCAGCTGTTCGGCGACCCCCAGCTCGAGCGCACCAAAGCCTTCCTCCAACGCGTCACCGACGCCGGCCGCATGTAGCTGAAAAACCGGGGATTCCATGCGCCTCGCGCCGGATTTCGCGA
>JBCBSO010000780.1:0-1802 GCA_039819205.1 Actinomycetota bacterium | reverse complement strand
GGATCGCACCGAAGGATCTCAAGGGCATTGTCGATGAAGCAAAGACATCGATCGGGTCCGGCGTGATCGCCCTTGTCGGGATCAGCGACGACGGCAACTTCGAAGAGACCGGCCGGTCGATTCCCAATCGGCTGCATGCTCGGGGCGAGCTGGCGCGTTCACCCGAGATGCAGAACGCGGCGATGATCCTGCACATCGCCCGCGCCACGAGGCCCCGGCCGGGCCTGGACGACAAGGTGCTCACCGAGTGGAACGCGCTGTTTCTGTCGGCGCTGGCCCAGGCGGCGGCGGTGTTCGCCCGCAAGGACTGGCTCGACGCAGCGGTCGCCAACGGCGAGTTTTTGTTGCGCGAGCTACGCAGCGACGACGGCCGCTGGTACCGCAGTTGGCAGGCCGATGGCGACCCACCGGCACGGCACGCTGCGCTGGCCGCCGATCATGCCGCGTTGATCGACGCCTTTACCCGGCTGGCCGAGGCGAGTGGCCAGGCCCGATGGATCGACGCGGCCGTCGACGTCGCCGAAACGATGCTCACGTGGTTCTGGGACCCCGACCACGGCGGGCTGTACACCACGGCCGAAGACGCCGAGTCTCTGGTCGTACGGCAGAAAGACATCGGCGACAACGCCACGCCATCAGCGAACTCGCAGGGCGCGATCGCGCTGTACCGCCTCGCTGCGCTCACCGGCGAACAGCGGTACGCACATCAAGCCGATCGCATCCTCCAGCTGCTGGCCCCGCAAATGGAAGAGAAGGTCGGGCTGTTCTCGAATGCACTGCTCGCTGCCGATCTGCGCCGGCGGGGCACCACAGAGGTCGCGGTCGTCGGCGAGCGTCCCGACATGGTGCGCCTGGCCCAGGCCATCTGGCGTCCCGACATGGTCCTGACGTGGGGCGAGCCGTACGAGTCACCACTGTGGGAAGACCGGCGCGACGGGTTCGCGTACGTGTGCCGCGACTATGCCTGCCAGGCCCCCCAGGACACGATGGAAGGATTTGCGGAAGCGCTGACCGGGCGCAAGGTCTCGGTGAAACAAGTCGACGGCGGTATCGCCCTCGTCCCCGACGAATCCTGAGCCACCGCCAGTTGGGGTCTGACCCCAACTGTCCACCTACACGCCGCCGGTGCCGTCGATCGTGGCGATCACCGCATCTGCCAGCGCCTCAGCGTCGGCCTGGTGGAGGTCGCGCGCCGCACCCAGGATCGACGGTGCCGCGGTATCGACGTGGACACTGCGCACGCCGAGCCGGCGTTGAAACCAATTCGCCGACATCGTCACGCTCTGGGCCCGACGCCGTGGTACGACGGTCCGGGTGCGATTCACGGCGCCGTTGATGAAGACCACGTCGAGGTCGTCGATCACCCAGCGCTCGTGGCGGTAGGACAGCGCGGCCCGGCTGTACGCACGAGCCGCGACCACGGTCGCCACAACCGCCGCTAACGCCCACGCCACGCCCGCACGAGCGCCAACCGCGTCGAGCACCGCCGCCGCACCGATCGCCACCACGACGGCGAGCACGGTCTGCAGCGTTGCGGCGATCAGCCTGCGGCGCAGCGAGACCGGGGCAACGCGCCGCAGCGATGCGTCTGGCGGCGCTGCGGTTCCGACCAGCTGTGGCGCCCACCATCGCCAGCGGCCGGTCTCGGCGACCGCATCGATCAACAGTTGTTCGTCGCCACTGCCGCCACTGACGTCCGCGGTGTCGATCCACACCGACTCGGTCCCGAGCCGGCGGGCGATGGGCGAGTCCCTGACCGTCATGCCTTGCACCCGCACCATCCCCGCCTCTTGCGAGCGCCG
>JBCBSO010000779.1:0-1805 GCA_039819205.1 Actinomycetota bacterium | reverse complement strand
ATCGGACGGTCAGCTCTCAGCCCGGGTGCAGCCCACGTTCGCAGCGCCCTTCGACGCCGGCGTGCTCTTCGTGCACCAGTCCACAACCGACTACGCCAAGCTCTGCTTCGAGCGCTCACCAAGCGGAGAAGACACCATTGTCTCCGTCGTCACCCGCAACACCTCCGACGACGCCAACGGACCGGTCATCGCCGGCGGCTCGGTCGAACTCCGGATCAGCACGTTCAGGTCCGTCGTCGCGTTTCACTGGTCCACCGACGGCAGCCATTGGCACCTGGCACGGTACTTCCGTCTCCGAGACCCCGATACACCAATCGCCCTCGGTCTTGCAGCACAGTCACCGACCGGGTCTGGCTGCTCAGTGTCATTCACCGAGATCCGCTGGACCGACGCCGTACCGGACGACATCCGCAACGGCACCTAAGCAGCCACCGCCAATGCGGGCGACCAGGCACCGCTTGGTGGTGCACCGACGGAGCTGCGTGTGACCTTCACCGGCTCGTCGCTGATCACGTTCGAGATCGCCATACCGAACCGGAGATCATCAACCATCGCTCAAGGCTCAACCGCCACTGCGCCGACGCGGACGCGCCGCAAATCGCCGCCCATATCGACGATCCCAGGGAGGACGACCGACCCGCCCATCGCGGCACCTCGGCGCTCGCCTTTCAGCTCGGTATTGCGCTTCGAGTTGGATTCGGCGGGAGTGTGGTCTGACGTCCTGGGCTGAAGCCGGCGACGCGGTCGAAAGTATTGGTTGGTCCGCCAGATCGCTGCTTCCGTTGTGTACAGCTACCGAGCAGTCTGGTCTCAGATCACGGCGTCGGCGGCGTGGCCGATGATGTGGTCAACGGTTTCGGGGACCGTCAGTCGACTGTTGTCGACCCACAGTCCCAGATGTGGCGTTCGTTCCCGGAACTCGAGATCCATGTCGGCGGCGGAGAACCCCGTGTAGCCGGTCTTGGTTCGCTGTACGTCACGCTCGGCGACCGTGGCCGCATCTGGTGCCAGCACGACAACGGCCAGCGGACGGGTTTCGATCCTCGCCACCACCTCGCGCAGCAAAGAACCGAGCACGACATCTTGGAGCACGGTGACGAACCCGGCGTCGACATAACGGTCAGCTGTCGCCGCGGCCAGCTGATAGCGCAGACGCAATTGGTCTAATGCCTCGGGTGCGGGATCCAGGGTCATGTCCACCCGGCCGGAGGTGATGAAGCGGCGGAAGGTGTCACCACGTACGTGGGCTGACCGTTCGAAGCGTTCAGACAGCGCCTGCGCCACAGTCGACTTGCCCGCGGCCATCACCCCGGTAACCAGAAACAAGCGCGGAGACAGGTCCATCCGCCAAGCCTGACACCGTGCTCCTTCATCGGCCTCAGGGTTTGCCCCGGCGGGCCGCACAGTTCCGCGCTCTGCACCTCATGTCGAACCCGCCCGATAGCGGCACATGAAGCGTGCGGCTACCTGCTCTGTATTCCGCGTGCGCCCGTCATCGCCCGCACGAGCGTTCCACTGTGGCTGGCGTCGTCCGGCGTTGGACTGCCCGGCTGGCCACTGGTGCTCGACTACGACGGGCACTCCGCGTGTGATCTCTATAGTGCTGCGATGGTCCTCGTAGCGATCGGGGTCTTTGCGCTCCTCGTGGGCTTGTACCTGCTCCGAACACGTTCGCTGTCACGCGAGATGATGGAGAAGGAGCGCAGCACTGGGAAGCGAACGACGGTGCCGGGATTCGAGCTCGAGCCCACCCCGGGTGGCGGCACACGTATGGTCCACAGCGAGCAGTTCAGCGGGCTCCTGGT
>JBCBSO010000778.1:0-1811 GCA_039819205.1 Actinomycetota bacterium | reverse complement strand
CTTGGCCAACACCATGCCCATGTTGTTCAACACCGAACGGAAGAAGGACCAGTCGCGATACATCTCGCTCAGCAACTCGGCGCCACCCGATTCCGCTTCGACGAACCAGTCGAATGCGGTGCCCGCGCCGTACCACGCAGGGATCATCAACCGGCACTGCGCCCAACCGAACACCCACGGGATGGCCCGCAAGTCTTCGATGGCGTTCGACTTCTTGCGCGACGCCGGACGGCTGCCAATGTTCAGCGAGGAGATCTCGGCCGTTGGGGTGACCGAGCGGAAGAACTCCACGAATCGGTCGTCGCCATACACCAGCTCGCGATACTCGGCCAGGGCGCGGTCGGCGATGGCCCCCATCGGTGCCGCTGCGCCGGGGTCGTCATCGCCCAGCTGAGCGGCATCGAGGAGTGACGCCTCGATCGTTGCCGCCACCAGCGTCTCGAGGTTGCGCCGACTCAACGCAGGGTTGGCGTACTTGGCCGCCACCATCTCGCCTTGCTCGGTCACGCGAATCGAGCCGTCGACCGATCCTGCGGGCTGCGCCAGGATCGCCTGGTAGGCGGGGCCACCGCCGCGCCCGACGGTGCCGCCGCGGCCATGAAACAACCGGAGCGTGACACCGTGGTCGTGCGCGGTTTCCACGAGCGCTCGTTGAGCGCGGTACAGGTTCCATTGCGATGCGAGGTAGCCGCCGTCCTTGTTCGAGTCGGAGTAGCCGATCATCACCTCCTGGCGGTCGCCCCGGGATGTGACCATCTGTCGATACACCGGCGTCGACAGCAGCGCGTCAAGCGTGTCGGCGGCAGCGGCAAGGTCGTCGATCGTCTCAAACAGCGGAACGATGTCGACTTGCGACATGGCGGTCGCGCCGGCGGCACCCGGTCGAACCAAGCCGACGTCTTTGAGGAGCACCGCCACCTCCAGTACGTCGCTCACCGAGTCGGCCATCGAGATCACGTAGTGCGGCACGGCACGTCGTCCTGCTGCCCGATGCGCTTCCGCGGCTTCCCGGAGGATGGCCAACTCGTTGCGTGTCTGCTCGTCGTAGTCACCGTCGATCACTTGGAGCATGCGCGGCGACGCCAGCTCGGCCAGCAGGAGGTCGACGCGTTCGGCCTCGGTCCGCTCGGCGTAGTCGGCGCACACTCCAGCGGCGCGCAACAGCTCATCCATCACGTGCTCGTGTACCGCGGAGTTCTGGCGCAGGTCGAGGCCGCACAGATGAGCGCCAAAGATGGTGACGGCTCGCCGCAGCGGATCGACCTCGAATTCCGCCAGCGGCCCGGCACCGTGACCGCGCAGCGACGTCGCCACCACCTGCAGCTCGTCGACCAGTTCGTCGAGCGAGGTATAGGCGGGCTGTATCGCATGTGGCGCCGGGCCCGGCACATCACCGTCGAGCACCTCTCCAGCAAATGCGTGGAGGCGCGCATGCATGCCGCGCAGTGCCCGGCGGTACGGCTCGTCCGCACGGAACGGCGAGTCGTCCTCGGCTCGATCGGCGAGTGCTCGAAGCTCGGCCGTGGGCTGGATGACCCGCTCGGTCATCGACAGTTCCCGGCTCAAACGAAACAGCTCGCCCAGATGGTGGCCCAAGGCCACCTCGCGGTGGCGGCGGGTGGCGAACCGAACGACGTCGGCGGTGACGAACGGGTTGCCGTCGCGGTCACCGCCGATCCACGAGCCCATCGAGATCGTGTGATCGAGACGTGCACCGCCCCGGTCGTCGCTGTCGAGGGCTCGGTCGGGTTGCTCGTCGTTGTCGACGGCCCGGTCCAGGCGGCGCCGCTCGAGGTCGGCGACGATCTCCG
>JBCBSO010000777.1:0-1814 GCA_039819205.1 Actinomycetota bacterium | reverse complement strand
CGAGCACGATCAGTCCGAGCGCAGCGGCGCCGACGCCGACGTCGGTGGCGAAGAGAATGATGATGGTGCCGCCGATCGAGATCGCCGAGCCGATGATCATCGGCATCGACTCCTCCATGAACTCGACGAACTCGACGAGCAACGTCGAGCGGGCCGAGATCGTCGACACCGGTGAACCGGCCGACTGCTCGCGTTCGACCATCTCGGTGGCGATCGTGCGGTACATCGACGAGTAGGCCCGGGTGTCGAAGAACCGTCGTGCGGAGGCGATCACCAGCGCCACGGTGGTGAGCGCGGCGAGGCCGATCAGACCGGCGTAGTCGTCGTCGATGAGCCCGTCGATCGTCCACCCGAGAGCCAGCGGGAACAATAAGAACGCCACCGATTCGAGCACGACGAGCGTGAGTGTGCCGGCGACGCGCCACCGGAACCGTCGGGCGAGCGATCCGACGCTGACTGGTCGGTCGGTGCGCATCGATTGATTGTCCATGTGTATAATCTATCGCTGATGCCGCGACCCGACATCAGCGATCAGCGGCGGACCGAGATCGTCGACGCATTCGCCGACTGCGTCACCGAACTCGGCCTCGATGCGGCGACGCTGCAGCGCGTCGCCGACCGCGCCGGCGTGCACAAGAGCATCATCCGGCACTACGTCGGCAGTCGCGCCGACTTGGTGACCGCGCTTGTCGAACGAGCGCTCGAGCGTTATCGCTCGACCTCGGAGGCGGCATTGGCCGGAGCCGGAGACAGCGCCCAAGCGCGGCTCGATGCCTTCATCGACTCGTTGTTCATCGGTGAGGAGCCGTACGAGGGTGCACTGTTCATCGCGCTCATGCGGCCCGGTGCGGATCATGCCGCAGCGGCCGAGGTCGTCGAGCGCCATCTCGAGGAAGGCGGCGCACTGCTTGCTCAGCTCCTGTGCGCTGTGTACGAAGCGGCCTCCTTCTCGACGATCGCCGTGGTCGCCGAGGGCATCGGCGCAATGTCGCTCGGGGCGAGCGAGTCGATGGGGGCGACACCCGCGACGACGGAACGTTTACGACAAGCGAGCCACCGCCTTGCGGCGACGGTCATGACCACGGACAGGGTCTAGCCAATCAACGAGACTCGGTGTATTGATTTTCGGGTGTCGTTCAGGTTGCGCTGAGGCGGCCGTTCGTACGGTCGTCTCATGAAACGATCTGTCTCCTTGCTCGTGCTCGCCTGTGGAACCGTCGCCCTCGCCGGATGTGGCGGCGGAGTCACGAACAGCACCCCATCGGCCGGCTCGCAGGCCGTTGATGTGGGGGTCGATGAAGGGGATTCGATTCCAGCCATTGACGACGAAGCGCTCGGTTTCGCTGACCTCGATGGCGACGACGTGATCAGCGGTGATGACAGCCAAGACATCGCCAGTGATGCAGGGTCGAACGCCGCAGCAACGTTCGCGACGCCGATCGGCGGTGCGGGCTCGGTTGAGCTGGCGGTAACTGGAAACTCGGTGTCGCTGGTCGACGTGCAGCTCGCCGATGGATGGAACGAGACGAACCGCTCGACGAGCGACGATGAGGTCAAGGTCGACCTGCAATCAGCGACCGCATCGATCGACGTCGACGCCGAGATCGAGTCGGGCTCGGTGCTGGAGATCGACGTCGACACCAAGTGGCAACAGCCCGCTGGAACGTACGTCGAGTCGACGATCGCCGGCGACGTCACCATCGTGTTCGACGGTGCGATGGTCACCATCGGCTCAATCGACCTGGTCGACGTACGTTCCAGCGGGCTGTTGCCACTTGGTGTCGACGTCGATCTCCAGCACCGAGCCCGACTCG
>JBCBSO010000776.1:0-1815 GCA_039819205.1 Actinomycetota bacterium | reverse complement strand
CCCACCTACAACCCGTGGGACCAGCGACTGTGCCTCGTACCCGACAGCGACATGTTCAACGCGATCAACGAGGGCAAGGCGAGCGTGGTCACCGACACCATCGACACCGTCGACGCCACCGGGATCCAACTCAGCTCGGGTGATCACCTCGACGCCGACATCATCGTTACCGCCACGGGCCTCAAGTGCGTGATGCTCGGCGAGGTCGACATCGCCGTCGACGGCGAACCCGTCGACTTCTCCCAGCGCTGGACGTACAAGGGCTTCGCCTACTCCGACGTCCCCAACCTGGCCTCGTCGTTCGGCTACATCAATGCGTCGTGGACGCTGCGCGCCGACCTGATCTGCGAGTACGTATGCCGACTCCTCAACCACATGCGCGACACGGGCACGGTGCAGTGCACGCCACGGCTTCGCCCGAGCGACGCCGACATGGAGGCTCGCCCGTGGATCGAGGACTTCACCTCCGGCTACATCCAACGGGTGCTCCCCGAGATGCCTCGGCAAGGCGACCGCGAACCCTGGATCAACCCCCAGAACTACCGCCGCGACAAGAAGATGTTCCGCACTGCGCCGCTCGTCGATGGCGTGATGCGCTTCCGTGGGCCGACAACCGACGCCACGGAGTCGACCGAGGCGGCGGCAGCGCTGGTCTAACGACCCTCCACCGAGCAGAGCACCAGGCGGGCGATCTAACGTCCGCACATGACCAACGCGCAACCCAACTCGTGGCCAACCCTGCCGTCGGATGACGCATGGTTCGACACGCTCGAGACGTTCCACTTGTGGTCGCAGGTGGTCGGCAAGATCCGGATGGTCAACGCGGTATGGGTCAACCACTCATGGAGCGTGCCCCTGTACGTCGCGCCGCAGGGGCTGCGCACGTCGCTGGTTCCCTACGCGGGAACGAACACCAAACGCCATGGCGAGGCGTTCGAGTTGACGTTCGATCTCATCAACCATCGGCTCGATCTCACCACGAGCGCCGGGACACAGTCGGGCTTCGATCTCCAACCGATCACCGTGGCCAGCTTCTACGAACGGACGATGGCGTTGATGGCCGACGCCGAACTACCGGTCACGATCAGCACCACGCCGAACGAGATCGCCGATGCGATCGACTTCCCCGACGACACAACACACCAGCACTACGACCGCGACCACGTCCACACGCTGTGGCAGGCGCTCATCCAAACCGATCGAGTGTTCACCCGATTCCGCGCGGACTACTGGGGGAAGGTGTCCCCCGTGCACTTCTTCTGGGGCAGCTTCGACCTCGCCGTCACACGGTTCTCGGGGCACCAGGCGCCACCACATCCCGGCGGCATGCCCAACTTCCCCGACGACGTCGCCCGCGAGGCCTACAGCCACGAGGTCACCAGCTGCGGTTTCTGGCCCGGCAGCCGAGAGGCACCGCCGATCTTCTCTGCGTACGCCTATCCGACCCCAGACGGCTACGCCGACGCAACGGTGGCCCCCGACGAAGCATTCTGGTTGGCCGAACTCGGGGAGTTCGCGTTGCCGTACGCGGCGGTAAGCGCGGCATCCGATCCCGATGCGCTGCTGCTCGAGTTTGTCGAGTCGGCACACGTTGCCGCCGCTGACCTACTCGGCTGGGAACGCGAGCTGCTCGAGTGCCACGCGCCATTCGGCGCCGACTGGTGGCGCAACCGGGCAGCCGGCTGAGCGACACCAGCGACTAGGCGCGCGGCTCCTCGGCCACCAGCGACACGGCAACGTCGAGCTCCGAGGGCGGCACCCTGGGGGACTGTCGCTGAATCATCCACCCGCCGACCAGGCCAACCGCGGCCACCG